>JAZSOJ010000161.1:0-9941 GCA_045536855.1 Clostridia bacterium
CCGGCAATGGCATTACGAGAAACAAGGCGGAGCAGATTTTAGATGCGGGCGCCGATGTCATCACGCTGGGCAACCATACTTTCCGACAGAAAGAGGCAGTGCATCTGCTGGCAAATAATGAACGTGTTGTGCGCCCAATCAATTTCCCGAAAGGCACACCCGGGCGGGGTGTGACCCTTGTCGAAAAAAACGGCAAGAAGATTGCGGTTATCAATGCGCAGGGACGTATTTATATGGATTATATGGATTGCCCGTTCCGTGCGGTGGAACGTGTGATGGAAACGGTGGATGCAGACATCATTTTTGTGGACTTTCACGCAGAGGCAACCAGCGAAAAAATTTCGATGGGGTACTTTTTGGATGGCAAGGTTACGGCGGTGTTCGGAACGCATACCCACGTACAAACGGCAGATGCAAAAGTTCTGCCCAAGGGTACGGGTTATATCACGGATGTCGGCATGACCGGCCCGTATCATTCTTGTCTGGGCGTCAAAAAGGAAATCCCTTTGGAGCGGTTTTTAAGCTGTGTGCCGCAGCGCTTTGAATTTGCCGATGGACCGGCACAGCTTTCCGGCGCACTTTTTGTGGTGAATGATGAGACCAATCGGACGGAAGAAATTTTGCCGATTTTGATGCTTCCTGAACGAAAATAAAAGAGGTGATACGATGACCAAGCAGGAGATGCGAAAAGAGTTTCTCGCCCGACGGGCACAGCTTGAGGAGAGAGAACGCATAGAGGCAAGCAGAGAAATTGCAAAGCGAGTGCTTTCGCTTTCTGCGGTCATCGGTGCACAGACAGTGATGTGCTATGTAAGCTTTCGGGAAGAAGTGGAAACAAAAGAGTTGATTGAGGTGCTTCTTTCCATGGGAAAAACAGTTTGCGTTCCTCTTTGCGATGCGAAAACCCTCAAGATGACGGCGCATCGAATCGAAGATTTTTCACAGCTTGAGGCGGGAGTCTATGGGATTTCAGAACCCAAAGGCTGTCCCGAAGTGGCGAAAGATTCCATTGATTGTATTTTAGTGCCGGGTGCGGCATTCGGACGAAATTTTCACCGCATCGGTTACGGTAAGGGATATTATGACCGTTTTTTAAGTGGGGCAAAAACTGCGACAGCGGTGGGGCTATGCTATGCAGAAACCTTAGCGGAAGAAGTGCCTTATGAGGCAACAGACATTCCGCTTTCGTTCATCGTGACGGAGAGCGAGGTGCTTTCCCGATGAATATTTTATATTTTGACTGTCTGGCAGGTGTCAGCGCCGACATGGTAGTCGGTGCACTGCTGGATATGGGGATGTCGGCAGAAATGCTGGCAGGAGAGCTTTCCAAGATAGCGCTTGGAGCAGTGTACGATATCGAGTCAGAGAAAGTGGAAAAAAACGGCGTGAAGGCGACGACTTTTCATGTCCGGGTCCGTTCTTGTTGTGATCGTTATCCACTCGAATGGGTCCAAAAAACAATAGAAGAAAGCAGACTTGAGCCTTGCGTCAAGCAATTTGTGTATCAGATACTGCATTGTTATGTTTGTGCACTGAGTGCGGTATCTGCCACAGAACCCGAAGAGGAATGGTTAGAAGGAAGCAATGCCATTCAAACGCTGGTGGGAATTTTTTCGGCGGCGATCGGGATTGCTTATATGGGTGCGGAATGTATTGTCAGTTCTCCGCTGGTTGAGGGGAGCGGTATTGTGCAGACGAAAAACGGACTCACACGTTTGCCGGTTCCCGTGGTGATGGAGTGTCTGCGTGCGGCGCATGCGCCGATACAAATCTGCAAGGAACATACACAGTTGATTACACCCAGTGGTGCGGCTGTTGTTTGTGCGCTTGCACAGCACTTTGACGAATTGCCGTCAATGACGGTCCGAGGGATTGGCTTCGGTGCCGGACAAAAGGACTTGGACACACGTGCCAATGTGCTTCGTTTAGTGCTCGGACAAAACGAGGAAAGCTTTTTTGCGAACCGTATTTGTCCGGTGCAAAAAAGAGAATTATGGCAAGCAGATACGCCGTTTGCCGTTCGTGAATAAACTGTTAAATTTTGGAATGTGGTTGCATTTTTTGAGCCGTTGTGTTATACTGTCAGCAGTATGATTAGGAGGTTTTGGTTTTGGACGTATTTTTGGAATATCTGGTAGAAAAAAAGTCAACCGGCATAGATGTGATTAAAAAAATTGGTGTGATTTTAGGCGCAATTGCCGCTATGGTTTTAGGGATCAATCTGCTTGCTATTATCGGTGCCTTGCTTGGAATCCCCAATGAACTTGTGACTTTCATGCCGCTTGTTTTAGCAGGTATTGTGTATGGTGCTTATCTGATTTTGCGAGGATTTAACATCGAGTATGAATATATTTTTACCAATGGCGATTTGGATATTGATGTGATTAAAAGTCGTAAGGTCAGAAGCCGTTTGGTGAATGTGACCACCCGAAGAATTGAACTGATGGCTCGTGTGGATTCGCCAATTCATGGAAGTGAGTTTAAAAGCAGTGCAATTGCGAAAAAATATGATGCGGTGTATGACGCATCGCAGGGCGGTGTGTTCGGTGTAATTTTTAACCGTGACGGAGTCCGCTCGATGCTCACATTTCAACCGCCGGAAAAGCTGGCTGAGGAAATGAAGAAATTAAATCCCAGGGCAATCTTCTTAGATGAATAATATCTTACGGGCGGCATCTTTCGTGCCGCCCGTAAGATATTTTGGAGAAAATGCAGGAGGTAGGGTTATGAACGCAGAAATTATCGCCGTTGGAACAGAACTTTTACTCGGTGATATCTTAAATACCAATGCGCAGTTTTTGTCACGTGAGCTTTCCGCACTCGGCATCGATGTGTATTATCAGCAGGTGGTGGGTGATAACCCCGCTCGTATGCGAGAGGTCATCGGGGAGGCGATATCCCGCTCGGACCTCGTGATTTTATCGGGAGGCCTCGGTCCGACAGATGATGATTTGACCAAGGAAACCGTTGCAGATTATTTTGGTCTGCCGCTTTCTTTTGATGAGAGCGTGATGGAGGAGATGACGGCATACCTAAAGGGAAGAAAACTGCCCTCATCCAACCGCAAGCAAGCCTATATTCCCGAGGGCGCAACCGTGATTCATAATAATTACGGAACGGCGCCGGGTATCATCATAGAAAAAGATGAAAAAATCGTTGTGATGCTCCCTGGACCGCCACGGGAGCTGGAGCCTTTATTTTCTGAACAGATCAGACCCTATTTGCGTACAAAATCGGACTTCGTGATGAAATCCAAAGTGCTTCGCTTCTTTGGTATCGGCGAATCCATGCTCGGTGAAGAGGTGCGTGATTTAATGGAAAGCGCCAACCCGACCCTTGCACCTTATGCAAAAGATAATGAAGTGACACTCCGAATCACTGCAAAAGCGAAGAATGAGGAAGAAGCAGACCACTTGATTTGCGAAATGAAAGAAAAGGTAGCCTTGCGTGTCGGAGAACACATTTACGGCGAAGACGAAGAAGAGTTATATTCGGTTGTTTGCCGGATGCTCAAAGAACGAGGGATGACCATAGCGGCAGCGGAGTCCTGCACAGCGGGACTGTTTTCGGCGAGCATTGCCAATTGGCCGGGCGCATCGGAAATCTTGTATGAGGGCGTTGTCACCTATGCCAACAGCGCAAAGGAAAAATATCTTGGTGTGTCTTCCCAAACGCTTCAAAGTGTTGGTGCGGTCAGTCCGGAAACCGCACGGGAAATGGCAGAGGGCATCCGAAGAGCAAGCGGAGCGGATATCGGTGTAGGAATTACGGGTATCGCCGGTCCCGGTGGGGGAACGCCGGAAAAGCCGGTCGGCCTTGTGTATATTGGTGTGGCGCATGCAGGCGGCACGGAAGTGCTTGAAAAAAATCTGCACGGCACAAGAAAAAAGGTGAGGGAAGCAGCTGTGATGAATGCTCTTTTTGCAGTCCTAAAAATACTTGAAAAAAGGTCTTGACGAACAGGAAAAGTTGCGGTATAATAAAATCAAAAGCAGAACAAATGTTCTAATTATCGAATGACGAAGATAAGGAGAAACAGCGATGGCGTTTGAAAGAAAGATGGCCGCATCGAAAAGAGCAGACTCGGAGATGAGCGGCAATAAAAAAGAAGCATTGGAAATGGCAATGAGCCAGATTGAAAAAACCTTTGGCAAGGGTGCCGTAATGAAGCTCGGCGAGGAAACGCACATGAATGTTGAGGCGATTCCGACAGGTGCTTTAAGTCTTGATTTTGCGCTTGGCATCGGCGGACTTCCACGAGGCAGAATTGTTGAGATATACGGACCGGAATCGTCCGGTAAAACGACGCTTGCACTTCACGCGATTGCGGAGGCTCAGCGCTTAGGCGGAGACGTGGCATTTATCGATGCAGAGCACGCACTCGACCCGATTTATGCAAAAAACTTGGGTGTTGATGTGGAAAATTTGATTGTGTCACAGCCGGATACCGGTGAGCAAGCACTGGAAATTGCCGAGATGCTGGTCAGAAGTGGAGCCATTGATGTGATTGTTGTTGACTCGGTAGCGGCGCTCGTTCCGAAAGCAGAAATTGAGGGCGAGATGGGCGACTCCCATGTCGGCCTGCACGCACGACTGATGAGTCAGGCTCTTCGTAAGCTTGCCGGTGTGATTAATAAATCCAACACGATTGCTATTTTCTTGAATCAGCTGCGTGAAAAGGTCGGCGTAATGTACGGAAATCCCGAGGTGACCACCGGTGGACGTGCACTCAAGTTTTATGCCTCGGTTCGTTTAGAGGTTCGTAAGCAGGAACTGATTAAGCAGGGAACGGATGTTGTCGGCGTCCGCACGAAGGCAAAGGTTGTAAAGAACAAGGTAGCGCCGCCATTTAAAGAAGCGGAATTTGATATTATGTACGGCGAGGGAATTTCCAAAGAGGGTTCTATTTTAGACGTTGCGACCGAAATGAATATCCTGCAACGAAGCGGTACGTGGTATAACTACGGCGAACTTCGTTTGGGTCAGGGTCGTGAAAATTCTAAAAAGTATCTGAAAGAGAATCCCGAGCTGCGCAATGAAATTGAAGCTAAGGTTAGAGAGGCGCTTGCGCCGAAAGCCGAAAGCGGACAGGAAGTGGAACAAGGCAATGAAATTGCTGATTAAAAACGGCCAGATTCTTACCATGGATGAAGGACGCATCATCAAGAACGGATGCGTACGGATTGACAATGATACCATCTCCTATGTGGGAGAAGAAGTTCCGGCGGAAAACGGCGAGCGCATCATTGATGCGCAGGGCGGTATTGTGATGCCGGGTCTGGTGAATGCGCATACGCATACCCCCATGACGCTCTTTCGTGGGTATGCGGATGATATGCCGCTCGAGGACTGGTTGTTTCAGAAGATTTTTCCGGCAGAAGATAAGCTTGACCTGGATGCGGTTTATTGGGGTTCGATGCTTGCCTGTGCAGAAATGATTAAAAGCGGAACGACTTTGTTTGCCGATATGTATTTTATGAATGAGGCAACGATTCGTGCCATATTGGAAAGTAAGCTCAATGCTAATGTCTCCCGTTGCGTAACGGGGATGGAGGCGGACTATAAAGAAAGACTTTCGGAGGCGGAGGCGCTTTTTGAGGCATACCATGGTGCAGGCAGAGGTGCGGTGCGTGTGGAGATGTCCTTGCATGCGGTTTATACCTGTGGCAAGCAGGCGATGCGGGCAGTTGCAAAGTCTGCGGCAAAACGGGGCACGGGCGTCCATATCCATCTGAGCGAAACGATGAAGGAAAATCGGGACTGCTATCAGCAGTACGGGAAATCGCCTACGGAAGTATTTCGTGATATGGGCGTGTTTGAAAACAGAACCAATGCGGCCCATTGTGTCTATTTAAGCGAAAATGATATGGATATTTTGGCAGAATATCAGGTTGGCGTTTCCCATAACCCTGTCAGCAACTTAAAGCTCGCCAGCGGTGTTGCAAACGTGCGGGAGATGCTCGGAAAGGGAATTTGTGTCGGCGTCGGTACCGACGGTGCGGCAAGTAACAATACCTTAGATGTGTTTGAAGAAATGAAACTTGCGGCGATTCTGCAAAAAGGAATGCGCTTGGATTCTACACTGATTGATGCCCGTACGGCACTTTCCATGGCGACAACCAATGGAGCAGAACTTTTGGGCAGAGGCGCAGAGCGTGGAAAACTGAAAAAAGGAATGCGTGCAGATATTATTATTCTGGATCATAATGCACCGAATCTGTTGCCTGTACATAATCCCGAATCCACCGTAGTATATAGTGCGAACGGGTCTAATGTAGTAACCAGTATTATCAACGGCACACCGGTCATGGAAAATCGTGAGCTCTTGACGATCGATTTGGAACGTGCGCTTTGCGGTGTCAAAGAGTCGCTTGAACGCATGGGCATATAAATGAAAAGAGAATAAAAAAATATAATTGAAGCGCAAGCAATCTGCTTGCGCTTTTATTTTTTAAAATCATGTATAAAAAAAAACTTGCAGGACATAATGATATTGACCTCACAAAATACATTGAAACCGGCATTTCCCCTGATGTCGGTGCCCCCTTTATCCAAAACTGTCGTCCGCATGCGGACGACAGTTTTTCTTTTTAAAAATTTTCGGAAAATAGCATGAAAAATTTCTTTAAAAAATTTGGAAATTAGACTTGACATCTTGAAATGGCTATGTTAATATTATAAATTGCATTATATACTCAAAATAGGTGTTCTGTGCGCAAAAAACAGAGGACAACTTTTGCGGTATTGACAATATAACGGCAATTCATACCTGCGTTCTTATGAATACTGCCGAAAATAGCTGAAGCGACCGTTGAGGTCATCAAAAAATAATGGGGTGATTGAGTTTATGGTACATCCAATTCAATTGGGTAAGAATGTCAGAATGAGCTATGCCAGAATCGACGAAGTTCTGGATATGCCGAACCTTATTGAGGTACAGAAAAACTCGTACAACTGGTTTTTAGAGGAAGGACTCAAGGAAGTTTTCCGAGATATTTCTCCGATTACCGATTATACGGGGAACCTGATTCTCGAATTTATCGATTACAGGCTGGAAGATAAAGTCAAGTATTCGGTAGAGGAATGTAAAGAGAGAGATACAAATTATGCATCACCTCTGAAAGCAAGGGTTCGTTTGATCAATAAAGAGACCGGCGAAGTCAAAGAACAGGAAATTTTTATGGGTGATTTCCCATTGATGACAGAGCAGGGAACATTTATTATCAACGGCGCCGAGCGTGTCATAGTTAGTCAGCTGGTTCGTTCGCCCGGTGTTTACTATGCGATGACACACGACAAAACCGGTAAGGAGCTGTTTTCGTCGACAGTAATTCCGTACCGTGGTGCGTGGCTTGAGTATGAGAATGATATCAATGATGTCATTTCCGTTCGTATTGACCGTACGAGAAAGCTGCCGGTTACCATATTTATCCGTGCATTGGGAATCGAGCGGGATGATGAGATTATTGAAATGTTCGGTGAAACGGAGCCGCTTTTAATCACGTTGGAAAAGAGCAGCATGATTCAGACGCAGGATGAAGCGCTGCTTGAGATTTATAAGAAACTTCGCCCGGGTGAACCGCCGACGGTTGACGGTGCGAAATCCCTGCTGATGGGACTTTTGTTTGACGCAAAACGATATGACCTGGCAAAGGTCGGCCGTTTTAAATATAATCAGAAGCTTGCGATTGCATCCCGTATTACCGGATTTGTAACGAAGCAGGCGATTGCAGACCCCCGTACAGGTGAGGTTTTAGCAGAGGCAGATACTTATTTAGACCGTGAACTGGCGGAGAAGATTGAGCGTGCCGGCGTATCAGAAGTTATTGTAGATGTAAACGGCAAAAACATCAAAGTGCTCTCCAACGGCATGGTTACACTCAGTGAGTTTGTTGATTTTGATATTTCCGATTTGGGTATCACCGAGAAAGTGAAGATGGATGTCCTGATGGAGATTCTGGATGCTACGGATGACGAAGCGGAAATTAAGGAACAGATTAAGCGCCGCATGGATGAGTTGATTCCAAAGCACATTGTAAAAGAAGATATCTTTGCTTCGATCAACTATCAGATCGGCTTGATGTATGGCATTGGCAAAACAGATGATATCGACCATTTGGGCAACCGTCGTCTGCGTTGCGTTGGTGAGCTTCTGCAGAATCAGTTCCGTATCGGTCTTTCCCGTATGGAGCGTGTCGTTCGTGAGCGTATGACCATTCAGGACCTTGATATTGTAACGCCGCAGGCGCTCATCAATATCCGTCCGGTGGTTGCTACGATTAAAGAATTTTTTGGCTCCTCTCAGCTGTCTCAGTTTATGGACCAGCTGAACCCGCTCTCGGAGCTGACACATAAAAGAAGACTTTCTGCACTTGGACCGGGAGGTTTGTCCCGTGACCGTGCAGGATTCGAAGTCCGTGACGTTCACCATTCTCACTATTCGAGAATGTGTCCGATCGAGTCTCCGGAAGGTCCGAACATCGGTTTGATTTCCTCGCTTGCAACCTATGCACGCATGAGCGAACACGGTTTCATTGAGGCACCGTATCGCCGTGTGGACAAAGAAACCGGTGTAGTTACGAATGATATTGAGTATATGACGGCAGACCGTGAGGATGAATTCGTTGTAGCACAGGCAAATGAGCCGCTCGACGAAAAGGGTTGTTTTATCAATAAGAAGGTTACTGTTCGTTATAAGGATGAAATTTTAGAAGTTGAGGCTTCCAAGGTTGACTATATGGACGTATCGCCGAAACAGGTCGTATCTGTTGCAACGGCAATGATTCCGTTCCTTGAAAACGACGACGCAAACCGTGCACTCATGGGCTCTAACATGCAGAGACAGGCAGTGCCGCTCTTAAAGCCGGATTCGCCGATTATCGGTACCGGTATGGAGTATAAGGCAGCCAAAGACTCCGGTGTTGTTGTACTGGCAAAAGAAGACGGTACAGTCACCAAGGTTAGTGCCGATGAAATTGTAATTAAAGGAAAATCCGGTGAGGTTCATACCTACAACCTGATTAAATTTACCCGTTCCAACCAGGGTACCTGCATCAACCAAAGACCGATTGTGTCTCAGGGAGAAAAAGTAAAGAAAGGCGATATCATTGCAGATGGTCCGTCAACGGATAAGGGTGAAATCGCACTTGGACGTAATATCCTGATTGGATTTATGACCTGGGAAGGTTACAACTACGAGGATGCTATGCTCATCAGTGAAAAACTGGTGCGTGACGATGTATTGACCTCGATTCATATTGAGGAGTACGAGTGTGAAGCTCGTGACACCAAGCTCGGTGCAGAGGAAATCACCCGTGACATTCCGAATGTCGGCGAGGATGCATTAAAAGACCTCGATGAGCGTGGTATTATTCGTATCGGTGCGGAAGTTCGTTCGGGCGACATCTTAGTTGGTAAGGTAACACCGAAGGGTGAAACTGAGCTGACGGCAGAAGAGCGTCTCCTCCGTGCGATCTTTGGTGAAAAGGCTCGAGAAGTTCGAGATACCTCCCTTCGTGTACCGCATGGCGAATATGGTATTATCGTTGATGTTATCGTATTCGACAGAGAAAAAGGCGACGAGCTCCCGCCGGGAGTAAACCGTTTGGTTCGTTGCTATATTGCACAAAAGAGAAAGATTTCTGTTGGTGACAAAATGGCAGGCCGTCATGGTAACAAGGGTGTTATTTCCCGAATCTTACCGGAAGAGGATATGCCGTTCCTGCCGGATGGCACACCACTTGAAATCGTATTGAACCCCTTGGGCGTACCGTCACGTATGAATATCGGTCAGGTGCTTGAAGTTCACTTGGGCCGTGCCGCACGTGAGCTTGGCTGGAAGATTGCAACGCCGGTCTTTGATGGTGCGAACGAGGAAAATATTATGGATGCGTTAGAGCAGGCAGGTCTTGACCGTGATGGTAAGACCATTCTGTATGATG
>JAZSOJ010000005.1:0-6023 GCA_045536855.1 Clostridia bacterium
TGTCACCGTCCAGTTCGATGCCGTCAATTTCGGCTCGACTGCCACGCATAGCAATCTCAAGGTTCTTGCCAGTGATACCCTTGCTTTCGTAAAAGGCACGGACAGCCTTTTCTTTGGCTTCCTTTGCCTGTTTGTTTGCGATTTCTGCCTTGTAGTCATCAAAGGACTGTTTGAGGGTCTTGTATTCCTCGCTGTCCTTTACATTTACAGCCTTTTCAGCAGGCTGTTTTTCAAGTTCCGCTTTCACCTGTTCCTCGGCGTAAGCATCTCTTGCGGTCAGATGCTCCGAAACCAGCGCATCTTCCAGTTCTTTGGGAAGTTCAACCCCGCTTTCCTTTGCAAGGTTGCGAATAGTTGCTCTTGTGAATGCCATAAATTCAATCTCCTTTTCATCGGGGGCGGTTCATTGCCCTTTGATTGTATGTATATGCGATTGTTTATACACGAATATTATACAAAATATTTTGCGTTTGTCAATGCCCCTCGGTTTAGGCGTTTTTCATACTATCTTCCATCAGTTTCTTGTACTCTGCGGTGTGTCCAGTAGCTGCATCTTGCAAGAAATGGACAGCACCTGCTTTTCGGTGTGTGCCTAATTCAATACCCGGAGCATATTCAACATTTGTGCCAATGTAAACACCATCGCCTTTTTCTCCGGGTGCTACACCTTCGTAGCTATAAACGCCTCTCTTTTCTTCGCCTTGACCTTTTTTATAACCACGATATTGCTTGACGTGGGTTTCTTCTCCTGCAAGGGCATAGGTAATGCTGTTTCTCAATCTACCGGTGTCAACCGCCCCTTCTGCCGTGATTTTCTTTTTTGCGTGACCTTCGGCTGCAAGTCCTATGGCTTGATTTCCTCTGCGAATAGCGGCATCCAAAGCCCTTAGCACTTCTTCCGTGTTATCTCGGTATTCAATGTTGTGTCTACCTAAACCAGCCATTATCTCACCTTCTTAAATCCCTTAACAACAGCCGCCATACTGCAACGGCAGTTATAAACATTCGCCGGGTGTGCGCCGGGATCACCGGGAAACATAATCAAACCAACAGCATTGGAAAACGGTTTGTCTTGCGGAACAGTTTGCCCATCAAGTTCTGCGTGCCAATGCCTGGTTCGCCCATCGTTTGTTGCAAGCCATTCTTTGTGTAAAATAATGCCGTCAGCGGTTGCACTCGCATAGCTGTCTTGCCGTCCTTTATTTTCTGCTCCCGTTACCATTGTTCGTGCGTTGCGAATTGCCGCCGTTTCATCCATTCCGATGACTTTTGAAAGCCTGCTCGCAATTCTGTCCATCGGCTCACCTTGCACAATGCCTTGCAAAACTTCTGCGTTCATCTTCTTGACATTCCACCGAATATCTTTCTTTTCGTCAAGTTCTTTGTACGGCAAAAGGCTTTTATCGGTTGTAGCGAGGTTTCTAACGGTGTCGGCATCCACCAATGCGAAAGAATAACCACCAACACCGTCAACAGTTGGTGCAAGCACATTGTAATTGATGGAATAAACCTCCGGCAACTGACCATTGATATATGCCAATGCAGTTTTATTCACATTCGCCAACTCAGCCGCCGTGCGTTCTGTCAAATCTTTAAAGCGGTTATTCATCAAAGTTCGATTTCTTTTCGCCTTTGATAATTTTATACCAGCCTTGCGGATTTCCTTTTGATCGCCGCCTTTTTTGGCAAGTTCATAGGCTTTTTGTAGTTCGTCAATTTCCGCTTGTGCTTCCACAAGGTACTCTTTCCATCTTTCGCCTATTTCCTTTTCCGCTCGGGAATAAATGACAGACAGCCTCTTTTCCATTTCTTCCAGTTTTTCGTCTGTTAAACGGTGCGCTTTGTCTGCCATCTTTGTTATTCACCCCTAATAATAGCCATAGCCTCTTGCTTTGTTACACCGATTGCGGTGCTGATAATGTTGACCGCTTGCCCCTCTGTCAATGTGCCTTCGCTCAAAGACTTCATAACGGTCAGCAAGGATTGTGTCTGTGCGCCATTCAAAGTGCGACCAACGGTCTGCTCTGCGGTCTCCACAGCCTCTGTGCCGGTTGCAACATCAGTTGCCCCCCCCCACATCTTCCGTGTCGATTTCTTCGCCATCTTCACCCGTCAAGGCGTATCTGTCAGCCGCTTCCGCATCCTTGCGCTTCATCATTTCATCGTACTGGTCAATGTCGCCATTGATTGCAAGCAGCTTCTTTGTGATGTATTCGTCGTCGTAGTACTCTGCACCCAGCAAGATCGTTTCCGTTTCTTCCTGCGTGTTCATAACACTACGATTTCTGTTAAATGTGGGTACATCGTCAATGCCAGCCAGCCGCATAATTTCCAAAACAAACTTGATAAGCTGTTTTTCTGTGTTGTCAACGGCGAGGTCAAGCGGTGTGTAAGCCGCCTTGATAGCCGTAGCGGTCTGATTTCCAGCCGTTACCGCAGACGGGTTGAATGCTTGGAAATCGGCATACAGGCGTTCTGTGAGCGTGTCAATGGCGTTCTCTGTTGCCGCATACGGCGCATCAATGCTGTGCGCCTCTGCCTTTGCGCCTTCGTCACCCTCTGCGTGGACAATATGCGTAGTTTTCAGCCGTTCCAGGAACTTCATATCGTCCATATCGTCCATACCACCGCAATTTGTCAGCACCCAATAGATCAGGTTTCCTTCGTCCACATTATTGACCATGTTGGATGTAACAAGGTCGAGGGCAATCAGCGTGTTTTTCTTTCCACACAGCTTGGACTTTTCCTTTTTGGTGTAACGGAACGGAACGATGGGGAATGTGGGGTAGTTTTCACCTGCGATCAGTTCAGTTCCACCGACTTGCGATGTTTTGACGGTCTGCATATACGGTTGCTTTTCGTTCAGCACTTCTATCTCTTTGTCTTTGCGTTTGATATAGTCCGTATAGCCGTCCAGTTCGTACAAAGTGGCACGAAGCGGTTTGCTATCATCGATCTGCCAAAAACGAATATTGGCAGACAAAGAGCCGTTTTCTTCATCGTACAGAGGTACAAATCCGGGCTCATTTTCGGCAGCGTTGAACTTGAAAACCTCTAAATGGTCATAGTTCCAAAAACCGAACGCAATACCTGCAATCGCTCCGTCTGTGTATAGGTCGCTCAATTTCAGGTCAAAGTCTGCTCCCAGCTTTTTCTTTGTGTCCTTTTTGGTGAACGAGATGCCATTTGCCAAAAGGTAGTTTGTTTCTTGATTTACCACAAAGCCAAAGAAGCTGCTGGAAATCTTGTGGTTTGCAGAAAACATATCCTTGTGAGCCATACCACGAACATCATACAGCACCTTTTCAAGTACATAAATGTCCGGGTTTTCGCCATCGTAATACTTTTCTGCTGCTTCTGCATATCGGTACTTTTCAGATCTTTTGCACTCCCGAATTGCCGATAGCACAAACTCCATTCTGTCCCGTTCGTTTTCGCCAACCTCTAACAAATCTTGATATGTTTTCATTCGTCACTCTCCCATACGACAGTAAATCTATCAGCAGGACAAAACGCACAATTTCCGCAATCATCCAAAAGGATTAAACCGCCGTCCTTTGTAATAGCAAAAGTATCAATATCGCAATAAATAAGATGTTTTGCCCATTCTTCTTTTAGTGCGATTTTTTCACAATCGGGATATGTTCCTGTGTTGTTGTCAATTACAGTAAATCCCTTCATAGTTTGCCTCCTACATAAAAATCGGTGTGTAATTGCTTGTTGCCGCGTCGTTTCTGTTCCATAACTTGCGGATCAGCGATGCCAAACTATCGGGGCAGTCATCGTGTTCTGCGTTTTCGTTGTAGTCGCAGATTTGGTCAATGTATTCTTTGTCTGTTCCTTGCACAAAAACCACATTTCGCCATTCAGCCTTGAGATAGCTTGTTATCTTCAAAAATTTATTCATGCTTTCGTGGTAAATGGCAACACGCTCCCCCTTTTGCCGGAGAGCCTTGCCCAAATAACCTTTATCGCCGTTATTCTCGCAATGAATACGACCAGCATTGAACGATTGCCGCAATTTGATTATGTCATCCTGCACATCGTCAATATGCTTTCGCCAGCATCGACCATAGACATAATACTTCCCGTCTTTCTTTCGGCAGATGGTAAACGCCGTGTAGTCCTCGCCGCCATAAGCCGCATCAATGTGGCATTCGCCCTGTTCGACCAATGACGGGTCTGCTCCTGTTTGCGGATTGTCAAAAATAACATCCTCGGCAGCAATGTGACGCATCTCATAGTTTGCCGCAAAAAGTGAAGCGGTCATTTTCTCACGGATTTCCGCTATCTCTGCATCGGACATTAATCCGGCAGTGTAGCAATCAAAGACTTCTGGATTTGGCATAAGCGAAAAAGCATCGTCTTTATGCCACGGTGTACCAGTATTGAATATCCTTCCGCCTCGGTTGATGATGTTCCGCAATTCTTGATAAATCAGCTTCGTGCGGTCACGCTCTGCCTTTGAAATGCGGTCTTGCACATTAACAATATCATCGGTGAAAATGCGGTCAAAGTGTTTATTTGTCAGCGATCCACCCATACCCAAACCGACAAGCTGTGCTGTGCCTCGAATATCGGTAGACAAGTTTGTGCTTACTTCGTTTGCCGTTGCCGTGGTTAGCTTCAAATCACAGCCATAAATGCACTGCACAAAATACCGCATCTGTTGGCTCTGCAAAATCTTCTTTACCTGTGAAATGACTTCCTTGATGTCGTTGTCGGTCTTTCGCATAAATAGGGTTTTGCAATTTGGAAGTAATACCACAATCAGCGACAGGGCAATGGATACGCAAGTGGTCTTGTAAGAGCCACGGTGAGCCTGTAGGGTCTTATCTTCCTTGCCCCTTATCATTTCCCTTATCCAGCCATTGTGCAGTTCTGTGAGCCGTGTAAAGCCCAACAGATGCCCCACTTTGTAAGGCTGTGTCAAAAGGAAGTCAACCGCTTGTTTTCTTGTCATCATTTTGTTTTGTTGCCGTTCTCAAAAAGTCATCTTGCATATCATAGCTTGACAGCTTATATGTCTTTTCTAAATCCTTTGCTACAGATTTTACCTTATGGCAAAAACTTTCTAATGCAAGGTCAAGATGATATTCCAAATCTTCAGAATAATCAAAAAGAGTGTCTGCAATGGGTACAAGCATATTGTAAACGGATTCTCTATTTTTATACCTGTTCTGCCCAAAGTTTCTCCATCTTCCGCCAAAGACAGGATAAAGGTCAATAGAGGACTTGCCCCAATTCATTTTCGCTATATTAACAAGCTGACCCGTTACACCGTAATAGTTTATGAGCCAAGTTTCCAAAATATCTGCATCAGTATGTGAACATTCGATATATTGGAGAAGTATATTTTCATCTCCAATTTCCTTATACCAGTTTTCGCCCTTGTGCTGTCTGTGACGATTAAACAACGGGTCTACAGTATCTGTTTTATCTTTCGTTACTTTGCCAATATAGCAAACTTCCCTTTTTTCAAGGTCGATATACCTGTATATATATGCCATTATTCGCCAAGCACCGCCCTTTCAACTTCTTCAATCACAGACGGCTCAACATCTGCGATCATAACCTTGTCAACAGGCTTTTCGCCAATCGTATCACGGATGACCTCAAAAGCCTTTGTATCGCCACTCATTGCCTTTTCAATCAATGCCAGGGTGACAGATTGTTGCGTTTCACCCTCGGAAAGCATCAAAAGCAATTCTTCTTTAAGTGTCTTTCTTTTCCGTCTTGCCTCACCACTTGCTTTTCCACCGGCAGAGGCTATGGCTCGTTGTTCTTCCGTTGTTCGGTCAGCCAAAGATACCAAATTTTCAGTATTTGCCACATCCTCACCTCCAAACAGAAAAATAGTGCATACAGACAGTTTCCCATCCATATACACTATTTTATCAATTATTTTAAAATTTGTCAATCTATTACAAATTCCAGCTGTAATTCACCGTCTTTTGAAAAGGTTATTTTGTTGTCGGGTGTAATTTTCATAGTTCCCGTTTCATCGGTTATCTCGATACACT
>JAZSOJ010000004.1:0-4528 GCA_045536855.1 Clostridia bacterium
GTATGAACGAGGTTGGTCTGAATGCAAAATGGCTGAAAAAGGACCTGACAAGCAAAGAAACGCAAGCGTTTGCAAAGGATGTCTTGAACCATATGCGTGAGCGTTTGTCCGACTATCAGGAAGAGTACGGCGACCTTTACAACTTGGAAGCAACACCGGCAGAATCTACCACCTATCGTTTTGCAAAACATGATGTTAGCCGTTATCCGGATATCATCACCGCAAACGAGAACGGTACTCCTTACTACACGAACAGTTCTCACCTGCCGGTTGGCTACACCGAGGATATTTTTGATGCACTCGATGTTCAGGACGAACTGCAGACCCTTTATACTTCCGGTACGGTATTCCACGCATTCTTGGGCGAGCGTCTGCCGGATTGGAAAGCAGCAGCAAACCTGATTCGCAAAATTGCAGACAACTACCGTCTGCCGTACTATACGCTTTCTCCGACCTACTCTGTATGTAAGAATCACGGCTATCTTTCCGGCGAGCAATACGTCTGTCCGCATTGTGGAGAAACCGCAGAGGTTTACAGCCGTATCACCGGCTACTATCGTCCGGTTCAGAACTGGAACGATGGTAAAACGCAGGAATTTAAGGATCGTAAGGTTTACGATGTTGAAAACTCCAAGCTGACCCGTGACGGTGCTCCGGCAAAAGACGAGGCTTGCGCTTGCGACTGCGCAGCAGGCGGCGAAAAGCAGGTATATCTGTTCACCACTAAGACCTGTCCGAACTGCAAGGTAGCAGATGCAATGCTTGAGCGTGCACACGTTGCCTTTGAAAAGACGGATGCAGAGGAAAATGCAGACTTAGTGAGCCAGTTCGGCATAAAGCAGGCACCGACGCTTGTTGTTGTTGAAAACGGACATGTTGATACTTACGCAAATCTTTCCGATATCAGAAAGTTCGTTGAAAACGTGCAGGCATAAAAAAAGAATAAAAAGCGGCTGTGGCAACTGCCACAGCCGCTTTTTATTTAGTTCTATGTAATTTCAGCAAAGTTTAAGGCTAAGCTCCCTCAGTTCTCACTCATACCTTTCATAACCGCTAATTAAATGTTCATCCCGAAGAAGCGGTAACACACGCTCTAAAAGAACACCGTCCCGACGCTCATAGTCATAACCACTACTTGCCTTAATGCACTGCGACACAAACTGCGCTGCCCAATCAATCGCCTCAGGCAAGCTATCGCCCTTTAAGAGCGAACCAATCAAAACGCTGGCAAATACATCGCCCGTACCCGGATAGTAATCCTCTAAGCAACGACTGGTTACTTTCCAGTATCTATCGCAACTGCGCTCATAAGCCACCACGCCAACCATATCCTTGTTTTCTGTATCCGGTGCACTGGTAATCAGGACTGTATCAGGTCCTAAATCCGATAACGCACGAAGCCACTCACGCATTTCCTCTTTGGTGATATCATTTTTAACCTCACGACCCAAAAGCAACGCCGCCTCCGTGAAATTCGGAACGATAATATCCGCCTTGGCGATCAGCTTTCGCATTTCTGGTACCATTTCTTCCGAAATGGAACTATAAAGACTTCCGTTATCACCCATCACAGGATCAACGACGACTAAGGTATCTTTCGTCCGGAATCGGTTCACAATATCCGCTACCAGCTCCGCCTGGCGAGGCGAACCCAAAAAGCCGGAATAGATGCAATCAAAAGTCAATCCGAGCTTTGACCAGTGTTCAATATACGCCGGCAATTCGTCCGTCAGATCATGGAACGTATAGTCCTCAAAATCGCCTGAGTGGGTCGACATAATCGTTGTTGGCACAGGGCACACCTGAACCCCCATTGAAGAAAGCGTTGGTATAATTGAACAAAGCGATGCCCGTCCAAAGCCCGATAAGTCATTAATTGCAGCAACCTTTTTAATTGTCGGTTTCATCTTCCATCATCCTTTTGATTCACAGTTTAGAATTCTTCTCCGTTATAAGGTTCCATGATTTCCTCAAACAAAACATCCTCAACAATGCGTGCGGCATCTAAGATACAACCGTCACAACTGCGCAGAGCCTCTCCTTTGAGTTCACGGCAGAGGGTGCTTTGGTTTTTCTCCCTGAATGCATCTGCAAGTTTTTTCCCCAGGGCATAGCTTTCTTTTTTGGTTGACGGAGCCGAGAGCTTCGCATCGCTGTTTTTAAGTCCCGTCAGTATCAGCATGGCACTGACTGCGCCACAGGTTTCCATCATTCCTGCCATTCCGAGTCCAAGTGCCTCCGTCATACGAAACGCATCCTCTTCTGCGATTCCAAACAAATCCGCATAGGCACAAACAACGGCCTGACAGCAATTGTAGCCCTGCTTATGTTTTTCGATTGCCAAAGCGGTTCTTGATTTTTCCATTGTAATCTCCCATTTTTCAAATATAATATTAGTGCTTTTCTGACGTGAAATATCCCTCCAAAGAAAGGACATATTCTCCATCCGCCTCACGAAATCTCAACATTTGATACAGTCCCGCCAAGGTTTCATTCGAACCGTATATCTTGCGAATCCCCCGAAGATCTGCCAAGTTTAATATGGATTTTGCCATGCCCTGACGCAAGAAGAGATCGTCTTCCGCTGTTTCCAACAAGTTAAAATAAACCTTTCCCTCATTTTGTAACGAGAGTGCCGCAACCGCCAGGCATTCTTCCTCATCCATACAAGTCATTACAATTTCCTCAGCGAAAGAAACCTCTATCCCTTTTTGTAAAAGGAACCGTTCTGCAATCGTCTTATTTTCCGCCTCTTTGATTGTCAACATTTCTTTCACCGCCCATTAGCATTTTAATCTCGCCCTCTGTCAGATGACGCCATTTCCCTTTCGGGAGATTTCCCAGCATCACATTTCCAATAGCCACCCGTTTTAATTTTATGACCTCGTGACCAACAGCCTCGCACATTTTTCGTATTTGTCTGTTTCTCCCCTCGGAAATGACAAACGTAAGCTCTGTGCTACGCTCCTTTTGCCCGGTGATTTCCACCCGAGCGGGCGCTGTCATCTTTCCGTCGATTTCCACGCCGCTCCGTAACTGCCACACCGTTTCCATCGTGACCGGACCGCTGACCAAAACTTTATATTTTTTCTTGACCTCACTTTTCGGATGGGTCAAATGATAGGTAAAATCACCATCATTACTTAAAAAGATGAGACCTTCGCTATCATAATCAAGGCGACCGACCGGATAGAGCCGTGCATCCAAATCCTGCACCAAATCAAGCACTGTCTTGCGTTCAAACTGGTCCTTTGCCGTAGTCACATACCCTTTCGGTTTGTTGAGCATAATATAATATTTCTTGCTCTCCCGACAAATAAGATTCCCCTCTACATATACCTTGTCCTTATCGGGGTTAATTTTCGTACCCAGTTCTGTGACCGGTTTTCGGTTCACTAAAACCTTTCCCTGTAAAATCAGCTCCTCTGCCGCACGGCGAGAACACACGCCGCAAGAAGCAATGTATTTTTGGAGTCTTTCTTTTTCTTGCATATCTTCCTCCATATTTATGGCATATTCCATCAACTTTATTCTATCACCTTTTACCTTAAAGCGCAATAACTTTATCCTTTTTTATATGATTTAACAAAAAAGGCCGCCATAGGCAGCCTTCTTCTACATCCCCAGCCAACAAAGCAGAATCCCCTGTAAATGTTCTATCCACGTTTTTTTGGGTGGTTCGACATAGCTAATATCTTCATCGGCACAGAGTTTTATTTCCTTCATCAATTCCCCTGCATACCAGACCTTCAGCGTGCCTAACGGGGTCCCTTTTTTCACCGGCGCCGGAATGGTCTCCGGTGCGGATACATCCACACGCCAACCGCTATCATCTGCGTTAGAACTGTAGAATTCTTCTTCCGCCAACAACCGAAGTTCTTGTCTGTCTCCGTACAGAACAGGAACAGTTTTTACTTCCATATCCTTTACAACCATCGGTTTTGCCGAGTACTTGGAAAAGGTATCATTTAGCATATTTGTGTGGTCCCTCCAGTCGTCCGGCGCAGAAAGCGTAACCGCAATCAAACGCAAATTATCACGCTCAGCAGCAGAAACTAAACATCGTCCCGTTTTTTTGGTGTATCCTGTTTTCACGCCGACACAGCCCTCATATTGCAATAAAAGCTTATTGTGGTTGGTTAAAACTCGCAGATAGCTTTCCTCTCCGTTTGAAATTTTTTTCGTTCGAGTGGAAACAATTTCTGCAAAATCCGGATTCATAAGTGCTGTCTTGGTAATCAGAGCAAGATCATACGCCGTCGTATAGTGCCCCTCTTCATCGAGCCCGTTTGGATTCTTAAACTGTGTGTTTTTTGCCCCGATCTCTTTTGCCTTTTGATTCATTAAATCCGCAAAATCACGCACATTCCCGCCGATATGCTCCGCAATAGCAATTGCCGCATCATTTCCTGAGGCAAGCATCAGACCATAAAGCAAGTCTCCCAGAGAGATTTTTTCACCTGCTTTTAAGTAAATACTGGAGCCTTCTGTTCCGGCCGCATTCTTACTGACAGTTACAACATCTTCC
>JAZSOJ010000132.1:0-4629 GCA_045536855.1 Clostridia bacterium
GGTAAAAAATATATCTTTGACCAGACGGGTATTCAGTTCAATTTTTATAACACGCTCTTCCAGTTGATGGCGGCCAAAGAAGCAAATGACAGCACCTTAAAATCAGCAAAAAAACTGCTGTTTATCCCTGATATCTTCAATTATTTCTTAACGGGCGTGATGAAGAATGAGTATACGGAAAGCTCGACTTCTATGATGCTTAATCCGCACACGAAACAGTGGAATACAGAACTGATGGATAGCTTAGATATCCCGAAGGATATTTTCTGCGATATTATTGAGCCGGGTAATGTGATCGGTGAGCTTTCGGACGCAATTTGTGAAGAACTGGGTTGCCCGAAAATTCCGGTCATCGCAGTCGGCACACACGATACTGCATCGGCTGTTGCAGCAGTTCCTGTCACAGAGGATTATAGCTATGCCTATATTTCCAGCGGCACATGGGCGCTGATGGGCGCAGAACTTGATGCACCAAGCGTTACGGAGCATTCTTTCAAATATGACTTTACCAATGAGGGTGGCGTCTGCGGAAAAATCCGTTTTCTGAAAAATATTATGGGTCTTTGGATTATTCAGGAAAGCCGTCGCCAGTGGGAGAGGGAAGGCAAGGAATTCTCCTTTGATGATCTGGAAAAAGCAGCTTGGGACGCAAAGCCGTTCGAATCGTTTATTGACCCAGACTATCAAGACTTTGCTACTCCGGGTAATATGCCGCAGAAAATTAGAAACTTCTGTGAAAAAACCGGACAGAAAGTGCCTCAGACGGAAGGTGAAATTATCCGTTGTGCAGCACAGAGCTTGGCTCTTAAGTGCCGTATGGTGGCAGACGCTTTAGAGGATGTTCAGGGCAAGAAACTGTCTGCGATCCATATGCTTGGCGGCGGTATCAAGGATACCATGGTAACAAGCTTTGTAGCAAATGCAACCGGGAAACGTGTTGTAGCAGGTCCGGTAGAGGCAACCAGTACGGGCAATGCTGTGGTTCAGTTGATGGCACTGGGCAAAATTTCTTCGCTTTCTGAAGCACGCAGCATCATTCGTGACTCGTTCCCAATTAAGCTTTACGAGCCGCAGGAACAGGAAGCTTGGAATGCTGCATACGAACGCTTTAAGAAAATTGCCACACTGTAAAATCACGTTTTTTGCTTTCGGACAACAATAAAATGAACGAAAATGGAAAAAAAGAATAAAGTGCTTGCAATTCTTTTTTTGGATTGCTATAATGATAAAAAACAGGAGAAGGGAGTCATTAACCGTGAAACGTTTGGGTTTTGCAAAAAAAGTATATTTTTATTACTTTAGCCGTAGTTTCTTTTACTTCGGTTTCTTTTGCCGTACCCTACTGACAAAGCTCGTGTTTAATGCTCACCTGTCTTCTTTGTGCGTGGCATAATGAAGAAATATTTACGGGGACTCATTAAATATGAGTTCCCGTTTTTTTCATATATGCACGTAAGTTTATTAAAAATAATGTGAGGGAGAAAAAATTATGATAATTATTCTGAAGCCGGAAGCCAAAAAAGAAGAAATCCGAGAAGTGGTCAATGAGCTGAAATCTTTTGGCATGGATGTGCAGGTCAACGAAGGTGTCGAATGTACGGTATTGGGCGTTTTAGGCAACACCTTTGAGGTGGATGCTGATTCCATGACGCTTCATCCTTTTGTGGACCGTGTAATGCGTGTTTCCGAGCCATTTAAGAAAGCAAACAGAAAGTTCCATCCGGATAATACAGTTGTTGATGTATGCGGCACAAAAATCGGCGGAGATAAGCTCTCAGTAATTGCCGGTCCGTGCTCAGTAGAAAGCGAAGCGCAAATTGTGCAGATTGCCAAGGAGGTCAAAGCCTCGGGTGCATCATTCTTGCGTGGCGGTGCATTTAAGCCTCGCACCTCGCCATACTCTTTCCAGGGAATGGAGTTTGAAGGTCTGGAGTTATTAAAGGAAGCAAAAGCAGAGACGGGTCTCCCGATTGTTACGGAAATCATGTCACCCAAGCACGTGGAACGCTTTGATAAAGATGTGGATGTGATCCAGGTTGGCGCACGTAATATGCAGAATTTTGATTTGCTCAAAGAATTGGGCCATTCCAAAAAACCGATTTTGTTAAAGAGAGGCTTGTCTTCTACAATTGAAGAATGGCTGATGTCGGCAGAGTATATCATGGCAGGTGGAAATCCTAATGTAATTCTGTGTGAACGAGGGATCCGCACCTTTGAGACTTATACCAGAAATACCCTTGATATCAGTGCGATTCCTGCGGTGAAACGCCTTTCACATCTGCCGATTGTGGTAGATCCGTCCCATGCAACAGGCATGAACTGGATGGTCACGCCGCTTGCAATTGCGGCAATTGCTGCAGGCGCAGACGGCATTATGGTAGAGGTTCATAATGACCCGAAAAATGCAAAATGTGACGGCGCACAGTCGATTACACCGACAGAGTTTGATGCAGTGATGAAACAGTTACGCAGTTCAGCTGAAATTGCAGGACGCACGATTTAAGGAGGAGAACATTGGAACAGAGTGGCTTTCGTGTCTTAATAGTTGGCTTGGGCTTGATTGGCGGTTCACTTGCCAAAGCACTTCGTGGATTTTGCAACTGCCGAATTTTTGGCGCGGATACGGATCGTATGGTTTTAATTCAGGCGGAAAAAGAACAGGTGATTGAAAGGGGCTACACAGACGCAGGTGAAATTGCATCGGAATGCGACCTTGTAATTCTTTGTGTACATCCTCAGCTCGCTCGTAGGTTCTTGGAAGAACTTCCGTTTAAAGAGGGCGCTCTCGTAACAGATGTTTGCGGTGTGAAGCAGTATATGCAGACGGAGAATAAAGCAAAAAATTTCCGTTATGTTGGCGGTCACCCAATGGCGGGAAAAGAGGTTGGCGGATATGAAAACTCGGATGCGGAACTGTTTATTGGTGCCAGTTACCTCTTAACACCCGATGAAGAAGCGAGTGAAGCAGATATCCATTTGCTTCAGAAAATGGCGGAGTATATTGGATGTCGCAAGACCGTCGTCTGCTCGGCAGAAGAGCACGATGCGATGATTGCATATACCAGTCAACTGATGCACGTTGTTGCGGTGGCGCTTTGTGATAATACACTACTTGATAAAGCGGAGGGCTACAGTGCAGGAAGCCTACGGGATTGTACTCGTGTGGCAAAACTGGATGCCAATTTGTGGACAGAACTGTTTTTTGCCAATAAAGAGGAACTCATTGCCCGTATTAATGAATTTGAAAACAGTATGGATAAAGTTAGGAATGCGCTTTCTGCTGATGACCGAGAGTCGCTTTATACATTTTTAAAAAATTCCACCGAGAGAAAGAGGAGGTATTTGAGTGAAGACCTTACGAGTAAACCTGATCGGGCGTGAATATGATATTTTAATCGAGAAGAATTTGCTTGCGAAAACGGGAGAATTACTTCGTGAACGGTTTTCGCCAAACAAGATACTTGTGGTCACGGATGATACCGTGAATGCACTTTACGGCGTGAAACTGATTGATTCTCTCCGCACGCAGGGTTTTGATACGAAACTGGTGTCACTTCCAGCGGGCGAGGAAACAAAAAGTCAGACGGCACTATCCGTTCTTTACAGTGCAGCCTTTGCATTTTCCATTACCCGAAAGGATATGATTATTGCCTTGGGCGGCGGGGTCATTGGCGATCTCACAGGATTTTTGGCGGCGACACTGTTGAGAGGTGTTCCATTCGTTCAAATCCCGACAACACTTCTTGCGCAAGTCGATAGTTCTGTGGGCGGCAAGGTGGCAATCAATGTACCGGAAGGGAAAAATTTGGTGGGTGCATTCTATCAACCAAAACTTGTTATTATCGATCCTGAGGTTTTAACTACATTGTCAGACCGCATTTTCTATGATGGACTGGCAGAAGTCATTAAATACGGGTTGATTGCAGATAAAGATTTGTTTGAAAAGCTGATGTCCTGTAAGAAAAGAAAAGAACTGATGCAAGCGATTGACGATATTATCTATACTTGTTGTAATATTAAGCGTGCGGTGGTCGAAGACGACGAACACGATACAGGTCGGCGTATGATACTGAATTTTGGACATACCCTTGGACATGTCGTGGAAAAAGAATATCAGTATAAAACTTATACACACGGTCAAGCGGTAGCGTTTGGAATGGTTGCTATCAGCAAGATCGGCGAGGCGATGGGAATTACACCTTTGGGAATTTCAAAGCAAATCCAAAAGATAGTATCAAAATTTGATTTGCCGGAACAAATTCCACTCGCCGGGGGAATGAAAAACACACTTGCTCTGGATAAGAAAAATGAGGGCGAAGATATCAACATCGTTTTGTTGACGGAAATCGGGAAAGCAAAGGTGCATAAAATGCCGCTCGATGACTTTTTAAAATGGACGGAATAAAATTGTTATTTTTATAAAGTTTTTTAATAAAAAGGGTTGACAAAGGAGCGGACAGGTGTTAAAATAAACAAGTTGTCTCACGAAGAACGAGTTAGCCGGTGAAAAAACTTTGAAAAAAGTTTTGAAAAAGGGTTGACAAGTAAAAGAGACGGTGGTATAATGAATACCCGTTGCCCCACTTTTACGGGCAGCACAATGGACCTTGAGAATTAAACAGTGCAGGC
>JAZSOJ010000209.1:0-11816 GCA_045536855.1 Clostridia bacterium
TAACACCCGACATCTTACAACCGACAGCACTGTGAATCATGAACGCAAAGTCAATCGGTGTGGAGCCGGCAGGGAGATTAATCACATCGCCCTTTGGCGTAAAGACGAAGACCTCATCTGCGAACAAATCAATCTTTAAGGTACGCATAAAGTCGTCGGAATCCACGACATTTTGCTGAATTTCGAGGATCTGGCGAATCCATTCGAGCTTGGAATCCATATCTGTTTCGCCACTTTTTCCCTCTTTATACTTCCAGTGTGCCGCAATACCGTGTTCGGCAACTCGGTGCATTTCCCAGGTGCGAATCTGGATTTCAAAAGGCGTACCGTGCGGTCCGATGACTGTCGTATGAAGCGACTGGTACATATTCGGTTTCGGCATTGCAATATAGTCCTTAAAGCGTCCCGGAATGGGGTAGTAAAGCTCGTGCACCAAGCCTAAAACCGCATAGCAGTCTTTCACACTGTCAACGATGACACGTGCGGCAAACAGGTCATAGAGCTCATCGATATTTTTATTTTGCGTAAACATTTTACGGTAAATGCTGTAAAAATGCTTGGCACGTCCACGCACACTTGCGTGGATACCGATTTCGGAAAGTTTTTCCTCTAAGGTCTGCATGATGTCGTTGATATATTTTTCACGTTCCTGGCGTTTTAAACGAATAGAGTCGGTAATTTCTTTATAAGCAATGGGGTCAATATAGCGGAGGGACAAATCCTCCAGCTCCATTTTGATTTTGGACATACCGAGTCGGTGCGCAAGAGCCGCATAAACCTCGAGCGTTTCTCGTGCTTTTTCTCTTTGCTTGTCTTCGCTTTTCGCCTTTAAGGTACGCATATTATGCAGTCGGTCGGCAAGCTTTATGACAATGACACGGACATCCTTTGCCATTGCAAGAAACATTTTACGCAGGTTTTCAATCTGCTGATCCTCTTTGGAGGTATATTGGATTTTACCGAGTTTGGTAACGCCGTCAACAATCAGCGCTACATTTTCGCCAAACATTTCCCGGATGTCGGAAAGCGTATATTCGGTATCTTCAACAACATCGTGAAGCAGAGCGCCGACCAAAGAATCCAGGTCAAGCTCTAAATCTGCCAAAATATGCGCAACCGCCAGGGGGTGCGAAACATATGGCTCGCCGGAATTGCGCATTTGTCCTTCGTGTGCCTTTTTTGCGAGCTCAAACGCAGAGGTCAGACGCTCGACATCCATTTTCGAGTTGTATGAAAGGACCTTTTCTTTTAATTCCAAAAAGATTTGGTCAGTGGTTTGCTCCATAGGTTTTCCCTCCTTTGCCGGTTAATTTGATGGACGGATATCTTTTAGTATCATTTGTGCATGGCGCTCCCCTCGGAAAGTGTTAATATCCAGGTGGAAGATAATATCGATAAGGTCTCCCTGCTTTATGTGTTCCGCATATTCTCCCATACCGAAACCGACAGCATCTGCAAGATGGCCTTCGCCGGACAGGGTCAGCTTCAAATGTTTTCCTTCACTTAACAAGCGCATACTGGCAATACACAGACCACGGGCAAAAAACATCGGTGTTGGATTGCCCATGCCATACGGTTCGAGCACCAAGAGACGCTCGGCAGTATTCATATTGATATATGATATTGGGAGCTCGGCATCTACATTTACCGAGGGAATGAAATCATCTTCGCGCAAGACGGTGCGAGCGTGATTATTGATATGCTGTCTGAACTGAGCGATATTCTCTGCGGGGATGGATAAACCGGCGGCAAGCTCGTGACCGCCAAATTTTGTCAAATCCTCGGAACAGAGTTCGAGAGCACGGAACAGATTAAAGCCTTTAATGCTTCTGCCGGAACCTTTTCCTGCACCGTCGGTCGTACTGATTAAAATACAGGGTTTGCCTGTCTGCTCGGAAATTTTAGAAGCGACAATACCGATAATTCCATGGTGCCAGCCTTCATGGGACAGAATCAGGATATAGTCCTCACGAAAGGTAGGGTCATCAGCGAGGATTCCGAGCGCATCCTCTAAAATGCTTTGTTCTGCCTGTTGACGCTCACGGTTTTCCTCGTCTAAGAGGACAGCAAAGCGTTCTGCAGTTTTTTCATCCTGTGCGAGCAACATTTCTACGGCACTGCCGGGGTCGCCCATTCGTCCAGCGGCGTTGATCCGTGGCGCAAGCATAAAACCAATGGTTCCTGCTGTGACGGCACCGGGATCAATCTGCGCCTGTTCCATCAGCGCACGCAAGCCTTTGTTTGAAGTGTATTTCAACAGAGAGAGCCCCTTTTTGACAATAATCCGGTTTTCTCCGATTAAGGGCATTACATCAGCAACAGTACCAATTGCAATTAAGTCCAGATACTCGTCTAACATTTCTTGCATATGAAATTTCATTTTTATGGTCAACGCCATGAGAAGCTTAAATACAACACCGACGCCGGCTAATTTCTTGAACGGGTAGGGGCAGTCCGGTTGTTTCGGATTTAAGATACAAAGCGCCTCGGGGAGCGCATCTTTGCACTCGTGGTGGTCGGTGACGATGACATCCATTCCGCATTCTTTGGCGTAATTGATTTCATCGACGGCGGTGATGCCGCAGTCAACCGTGATAAGAAGCTTTGTGCCACGGGCAGCGATGGTATTAATCGCATCCCAGCTTAAGCCATAGCCCTCTTCCAAACGGTCGGGAATATAGTAGTCAACTTTGGCATTGTGCGCTCTTAAAAATTTCACTAAAACAGCCGTGGAAGTGATTCCGTCGACATCGTAATCGCCGTAAATAGTGATGGATTCCGCCTGTTTTAAGGCAGACAAAATACGCTCTGTCGCAGTTTCCATTCCTTTCATTAAGAATGGGTCGCGCAAAAGCCCGGCATCCGGATGAATAAATTCTTCTACATTATCAATGCCTCGGTTTAATAAAACCATGGCAAGAATGGGGGGCAGACCATAAGTTTCACTGATCGCCAGAACCTTTTCCCGGTCATATCCTTTACTCAATAATGTCCATTTCTTTTTCTGCATATAAAACCTCTAAACACAACATTTCGTGTAAACCTATCCTATTTTATACTAATTATACTACTTCTTTAAGAAAGATGCAACTAATAATAAAAAAAGGGATGTAAAAATTTACATCCCTTGTGATAGCTTTATTTTAAGACTACATTCTCTTTCCCCAAAATCTCTGAAAGCTCGGAAAGAAGTTCGTTTTGCGGATTCACCCAAAGCTCACGGGGCGCCATGGCGGTTTTGCGGCTTTCTTCGAAGTGGATACATACCGGCGAGGAGCCTTTGTGATGCGAAAGAACGGGCTTTATGCGCTCCAACAGATAATCCTTTCCGATGGGGAACCGCAGGTAAAGCCTTTTCGCTTGGGTGCGTGCCTCAGAAAGCGGCATGGCGGAATTTAGGAGCACTTTGGGTTCTTCGTCTTCACGGAAGGAGAGCTTTCCGTCTAATTTGATGATGGAGTCCTCGACCAGATAGGGCTTAAACTGAGCATACATTTTTGGGAATACTAAAACTTCAATTTTTCCTGTCAGGTCTTCAATGGTGACAAATGCCATCATCTGATTGGAACGGGTCAGTTTGTTTTTAACATCGGAGACGATACCGCAAATCGTTACCTGGGCGCCGTCATAAATATCGGTCAAATCCACTTCCGTTTCGCCGGAGGCAAACGAAAGGATGTCCAAAATGCGCAGAGAGGAAAATTGATTGATTTCATTCCGATACTCATCCAGAGGATGACCGGAAATGTAAAAGCCAATGCATTCTTTTTCCATTGCGAGCAGACGCTTGAGCGGAAATTCAGGGACATCAGGGTAGCGCACAGCAGTTTCTAATACTTCCGCTTCGCCAAAGAGCGACATCTGACCATCTAAATTTCGTTTTCTGTCTTCCTGTGCGGCGTCGATCATCGACTCATACGCAGAAAGAAGTTGGGAACGCTTTTCTCCCAAAGCATCAAATGCACCTGACTTAATCAGGTTTTCATGCACTCGCTTGGAAACAGAAAGATGAGCCGTACGCTTGACAAAATCGTCATAGCTTCTGAATGCGCCGCCTTTTTTGCGCTCGGTGCAGATAGAATCGATACAGCCAACGCCGATGTTTTTAATGACGGCAAGACCGAAGCGCACATCACTGTCCGAAACGGTGAAACCACTGCAGCTTTTGTTGATATCGGGCGGCAGGATACGAATGCCCATGCGGTTGCAGTCTAAGGTATAGCGGGCAATTTTTTCGGGTACATCGAGGACGCTCGAAAGGAGTGCCGCCATATACTGTGCCGGATAGAAATGCTTTAAGTATGCGGTTTGATAAGTAACCATCGCATAGGCTGCAGCGTGGGACTTGTTAAATGCATAGCTTGCAAAATCCATCATTTCGTCAAAGATGGCATTTGCCACGGATTCCGAAACGCCACGGCGAATAGCACCCTCAATCAGTACGTTTCCGTCGTTATCCGTCTGACCGTAAATAAAGTTTTTGCGTTCCTCCGTCATCACATCGTGCTTCTTTTTTGACATGGCACGGCGCACTAGGTCGGCACGCCCCATGGAGTAGCCACCGAGGTCACGCACAATTTGCATGACCTGTTCCTGATAGACCATGCAGCCGTAGGTGACATCTAAAATCGGCTCTAAGAGAGGATGTTTGTAGGAAACTTTATCCGGATGGTTTTTGTTTTGAATATAGCGGGGAATCTGCTCCATCGGGCCGGGGCGATAAAGAGAAATACCTGCGATGATATCCTCGATGCTTTCCGGCTTTAGCTCCTTCATAAAGGAGCGCATACCGCCGCTCTCTAATTGGAATACACCCTCGGATTCCCCACGGGAGAGCATTTCATATACTCCGGGTTCTGCGAGGTTGATTTTGTCAAGTTCGATTGTTTTTCCGGTGGAGGCTTTGATAATCTTGACTGCCTCTTGGATGATGGAAAGGTTACGAAGGCCCAAAAAGTCCATTTTGAGAAGCCCCAGCTCTTCCACCGTACTCATCGGGAACTGTGTTGTGACAACATCATCGTTGGCTTGAAGCGGGATATGGTCGGTTAAGGGGTCTTTCGAAATCACAACGCCTGCAGCATGTGTTCCTGCGTTCCTGACCAAGCCCTCTAACGCCCGTGCATCGTCAATCAGCTCACGAACCTGCGGGTCGGCATCATAGCGTTCCTTTAGGTCGGGATTGATTTCGAGCGCTTTATCAATCGTCATTTTGAGGTCAAAAGGAATCATCTTTGCGATGGCATCCGTATCGGCATAGGGAACATCGAGGACCCGGCCGACATCACGGACTGCCGCTTTGGCCTTCATGGTGTTGTAGGTGATAATCTGTGTGACACGGTCTCTGCCGTATTTATCGACTACGTAGTCAATGACTTTCTGGCGGTTTTCGTTACAGATATCGACGTCGATATCGGGCATACTGACACGTTCGGGATTTAAGAAACGCTCAAACAGGAGCGAAAAACGAAGCGGGTCAATATCCGTAATGCGCAGGCAGTAGGCAACGATACTTCCGGCGGCGCTGCCACGCCCCGGACCGACAGGAATGTCATGGTCTTTAGCGAATTTGATAAAGTCCCAAACGATGAGGAAATAATCCACATATCCCATGGAACGGATGACGCCCAGTTCATAGTCGAGGCGGGTTTTCGCCTCTTGGTTATCTTCGCCGTAACGGGCAACGAGACCCTCGTCTGCGAGGCGAGACAAATAGAGAAAAGAGTCCTCGTCATTCGGCACAGGGAATTTGGGCAAATGGAGCTTTCCGAACTCGAACTCCACATTACACTCGTCGGCTATCTTTTGGGTGTTTTCAAGGCTTTCGGGAACGGGGGCAAACAGCGCCCGCATTTCCATCTCGCTCTTTAAGTAAAATTCATCGGTCTCAAAGCGCATCCGGTCCTCATCGGCAACTTTGGCGTTGGTCTGGATACAGAGCATTAAGTCCTGATATTTTGCGTCCTCTTTTTTTATATAATGTACGTCATTGGTGGCAACCAGTCCGAGATCATACTCTTTTGCCAGCTCGATCAGTGTGTGGTTTACTTTTTTCTGCTCGGGGATGCCGTGGTCCTGAATCTCAAGATAAAAATTCTCTTTGCCAAACACGCCGATGTAGTCCTCGATTTTCTTTCGTGCGCCGGCAAGGTCATCCTCCATAATGGCATGGGGAATATCTCCCGCAAGGCAGGCGGAAAGGCAGATAAGACCCTCTGCGTGTTTTTTAATTTCTTCAAAATCTACACGGGGTTTATAGTAAAACCCCTCGGTATAACCACGAGAGACCATCTGAATCAGGTTGCGGTATCCGGTATTGTTTTTGGCAAGCAGCACCAGATGTCCCGTACGGTTGCCCCGTTCGTGGGTAAAATCAAGCATATCACGTCCGGCGGTATAGACCTCACAACCGATAATCGGCTTAATCCCGGCTTCTTTTGCTTTTTTATAAAAGTCAATAATGCCGTACATCCCGCCGTGGTCGGTAATCGCCATGGCTGTCATACCGAGCTCTTTTGCGTGAGCGAGCAGCGGTTCGATGCGGCAGGCGCCGTCTAAAAAGCTATATTCGGTATGCACGTGCAGATGTGCAAAGCTCATGGTTTTTCCTCCTATGATTTTATAAGTTCATTTATCTCTATTGTATCTTGCCTTACAAAAAAAATCAACATTTTTCTACAAACATCCTTGGAAATAGAATTGACATTTGTAAATAAGAATAATATAATATTATAATATATTGGTAATGCTATGAGTAAAAGAAACGATGGGAATTTCTCCGGATGGTGAAAGACCCGAAAAAGGAGACAGGGAAGCAGACGATGATTACCAGCAAACAAAGAGCATACTTAAGAGGACTGGCGAATCCCATACCGACGATTTTCCAGATTGGGAAGGACGGCGTGGGTGATAATTTAATCAAACAATTAGACGATGCGCTCGAGGCAAGAGAGCTCGTCAAGATTCATATTTTAGACAGCTCATTTTTAGATCCGAAGGAAACGCTTTCTGTGTTGTGTGAAGCGCTTGGGGCAGAACCGGTGCAGACCATTGGGTCTCGGATTGTGCTTTATCGTGCTTCAAAGGAACATAAAACCATTGAAATTTAAGAGGTGAGGCGTCGCATGGCAAGAATAGGATTGTTTGGCGGAACCTTTGACCCCGTGCACAATGGACATCTTGCGATTGCCGAGGAAGCAAAAACACAGCTTTCTTTAGACAGAATCATCCTCGTTCCCGCAGGGGATCCGCCCCACAAAGCAAAGAAAAAAGTGACAGACAAAGCACATCGGCTGAAGATGACGGAACTTGCGTTTGCGGGAAAAGACGGGTTTTCTGTTTCGGAATATGAAATCGAAAAAGAAGGACCGGCCTATTCCGTGGACCTCATTCGCTATTTTAAGGAGCAATATCCCGAGGACGAACTTTTTTTCATTATCGGTGCAGATTCGTTTCGTGATTTGCCGACTTGGTGGCGTTATCAGGAACTTTTGCGTTTGGTGAATTTTATTGTGGTTTCCCGACCGGACACGAAAAAGGAAGAACTTTTGTCATTGTTTAGCGGGGAGGAGAAGCCGCCTCGTACCTTTTACTTAAAAGAGATAGCGGTAGATATTTCATCTACGCAGATTCGTGCACTGGTGTACAGGAATGAGGACATTAGCGGATTGGTGCCGGAGGAAATTTCCAAATATATTGCGCAAGAAAAGCTTTACAGAGAATAGATACAGACAAAGGAGAAACCGGATGGAACTCGTTGCAATGGAAGAAAAGCTGAAAAAAGCACTCTCAGAGCGCAGATATAATCATTCGCTCGGCGTGATGGAGACGGCGGTGCATCTGGCAGAGCTTTTTGGGGCAGATGTGGAAAAAGCACGCCTTTGCGGACTTTTACACGATTGTGCAAAGGACATCGAGAAGTCTGTCATGCCCGAGATGTGCGAAGCGCTTGGGGTGCCCTTAGATGAGATCAAACGGGAACAGCGGTCGTTGATTCATGCGGATCTTGGTGCAAAGCTTGCGGAAACGGAGTATGGCGTATCAGATGAAGAAGTGTTAGACGCCATTCGCTATCATACGCTCGGAAGACCGAATATGACGCTTCTTGAGAAAATTATATATGTCGCAGATTTTGTAGAGCCGACACGCAAGGAATTTCCGGGTCTTTCCGAATTGAGAGAGCTTTCGGTGCTGGATATTGATCTTGCCATGTATCGTGCGGTGGATTCCTGTATTGCGCATGTGCAGAGGCAGGGGAAAACGGTACATAGCCAGTCAATAGAAACAAGAGAATTTTATAAGGCGTTGGTACGGAAAAAGGAAATGGAAAGGGTGACGATATGACGGCGAAAGAAAAGATGGAGAAAATCGTAGATACGCTGGACAGCAAAAAAGCAGAGGATATTCGTGTGCTGGCGGTCTCTGATTTAACAATTTTAGCAGATTATTTTATCATCTGCTCCGCACAGTCTACCACGCAGGTCAAAGCGCTGGCAGACAGCGTAGAGGAAAAGCTCGATGAACTCGGCGAGTCTTTGGTAAAAAAAGAAGGCAAGCAGGGACTGAACTGGATTTTAATGGATTACGGCGATGTGATTTGCCATGTGTTTTATCAGGAAACGAGAGAGTTTTATGCGCTTGAAAAGTTGTGGGCAGATGCAGAAGAGGTCGATGTGTCCGGACTTTTGAGTGAGCTTTCATAGATTGAGGAAAAGGAGTTTGAAGATGGATTATCAGTTTCAGAAAATAGAGAAAAAATGGCAGGACAAATGGTACTCGGAAGAGACCTTTAAGACAAAGGATGATAAAACCCTGCCGAAATTTTATGCGCTTGTAGAGTTTCCCTACCCGTCGGCACACGGTTTGCACGTAGGCCACCCGAGAAGCTACACGGCGCTTGACATTTTGGCCCGCAAACGCCGTTTAGAGGGATATAATGTATTATATCCGATTGGTTGGGATGCTTTCGGTCTTCCGACAGAGAACTTTGCAATCAAAAACAAAATTCATCCGAGATTGGTTACGGCGGATAATGTGGCAAACTTTAAGCGTCAGTTACAGAGTATCGGTTTTTCGATTGACTGGTCCAGAGAAATCAATACCACGGATGAAAACTACTATAAATGGACACAGTGGATTTTCCTGCAACTCTTTAAAAAAGGCTTAGCATACAAGCAGGAAATGCCGATTAACTGGTGCACCTCCTGTAAGGTTGGTCTTGCCAATGAAGAGGTTGTCGGTGGCGTCTGTGAGCGTTGCGGCAGCGAAGTAGTACAGCGCAACAAGAGTCAGTGGATGCTCAAGATTACCGAGTATGCACAGCGTCTCATTGATGATTTGGATGACCTTGAGTACATAGAAAAGGTCAAAACACAGCAGAAAAACTGGATTGGTCGCTCCGAGGGCGCAGAGCTCGACTTTAAGGTTTCCGGCACCGAAGATTCCATTCGTGTTTATACCACCCGTCCGGACACTTTGTTCGGCGCAACCTATATGGTGCTGAGCCCTGAGCATCCCTTTGTGGAAAAATATAAAGAGCAAATCAAAAACTATGACGAAGCAGTAGAATACCGTGCACAGGCAGCAAGAAAATCTGAGTTTGAGCGTACGGAAATGGCAAAGGATAAGACCGGCGTAATGCTTGACGGTTTATCCGCTATCAATCCGGTCAATGGCCGTGAAATCCCGATTTGGATCTCCGACTATGTACTGATGAGCTACGGCACGGGTGCAATTATGGCCGTTCCGGCGCATGATGAGCGTGACTGGGAATTTGCAAAAAAATTCGGCATGCCGATTATCGAGGTTGTTGCCGGCGGGGAGGATGTGCAGAAAGAGGCATACACCGACACCGCAAGCGGCAAGATGGTCAACTCCGGATTTTTGGATGGATTAGAAGTAAAAGATGCAATTTCCGCAATGATTGAATACCTCGAAAAGAACCATATTGGAACGAAAAAAGTCAATTACAAACTCCGTGACTGGGTCTTCTCCCGTCAGCGTTACTGGGGTGAGCCGATTCCGTTGGTATGGTGTGATAAGTGCGGTTGGGTGCCGCTCGATGAGCACGAGCTTCCGCTGACTCTGCCGGAGACAGATAACTTTGAGCCGGGCGAAAACGGCGAATCGCCACTCGCTAAAATGACCGATTGGGTAAACACCACCTGTCCGAAGTGTGGTGCGCCGGCAAAACGTGAGACGGATACGATGCCCCAATGGGCAGGCTCTTCGTGGTATTATCTTCGCTATATCGACCCGCATAACAGCGATGCCCTCGCATCCAAAGAGAACATTGATTACTGGATGCCGGTTGACTGGTATAACGGCGGTATGGAGCACACCACGCTTCATCTTCTGTATTCCCGTTTCTGGCATAAGGTATTATTTGATATCGGTGTGGTTTCCACGCCTGAACCATACAACAAACGTACGTCTCACGGTATGATTCTGGGCGAAAATAATGAGAAAATGTCCAAGTCCCGTGGAAATGTCGTGAACCCTGATGATATGGTGGAATCCTTTGGTGCAGATACGTTCCGCACTTATGAAATGTTTATCGGCGCATTCGACCAGTCAACTCCGTGGTCGATTAACGGCGTCAAAGGCTGTTATCGTTTTATGGAGCGTGTGTGGAATATGCAGGAATTCTTAAGCGATGAGGAAGGGTATTCTTCCGACCTGGAGAGCACGATGCATAAGACAGTGAAAAAGGTGACCGAGGATATTGAGCGCATGAAGTTCAATACCGCAATCGCAACCTTAATGGCGCTGGTGAACGATGTGTATAAAAAAGGTTCCATTACCCGTGGTGAAATGCGTACCTTCCTTTTGCTCTTAAACCCGACGGCTCCGCATATTACGGAGGAAATGTGGGAAAGAGCAGGCTTCGAGGGATGTCTCAACGAGGCAAGCTGGCCAACTTATGATGAGGCAAAAACGGTTGACGATGTCGTGGAGATTGTTGCGCAGATTAATGGTAAGGTCAAAGACCGTATTATGATTTCCGCCAATCTTTCTAAAGAGGAAATGGAACAGGCTGTTTTGGAAAATAATACCGTCAAAAAACTGATTGACGGTAAGACGATTGTCAAAGTTATTTGTGTTCCCGGAAAACTGGTTAATATCGTTGTAAGATAATTATAAAAGGAGCCTTGGCAAAACGAAATCATTTTGCCAAGGCTCCTTTTTTGGGATAGACGAAAAATGGAGCGGAGAGTTATTTTTTACAAAAAGATTAAAAAAATTTAGAAAAATTAAAAATAACTATTTACAAATATGTTTTTCTGTAGTACAATAATGACGAGGAGAATGTACTCATAAGTTTACCTACCCCCCCTTTCATATAGTACCATGAACCGTGCCGACGTTGCGAAAGCGATGTCGGTATTGTTTTTTTAAATCATACTTTCTCAACCAACCCTGAAAAACTGTGTTTTTTGATGTGCAAATTTTTAAAATAATATTTGAAATTCTACTAAAAGTGTGGTACAATAAATTCTGTATGGGAAAAATCGATGGTTTATACCCACGATATGTTAAAATTTATCAAGTTTGCAGAAGATGCAATTTGAATAAGGAGGAAACACAATGGCAAAAAAGATGAAAACTATGGATGGTAACTTTGCCGCTGCCCATAACGCCTATGCGTTTACGGAAGTTGCATCGATCTATCCGATCACTCCTTCGTCTACGATGGCTGAGTATGTAGATGAGTGGAGTGCTAAGGGCCAGAAAAACATTTTTGGTCAGACTGTTGATGTCTGCGAAATGCAGTCCGAGGCAGGTGCTGCAGGTGCTGTTCACGGCTCCTTGCAGGC
>JAZSOJ010000054.1:0-3490 GCA_045536855.1 Clostridia bacterium
AAGCATTTATACAGCCTGCGGCTGATGATATGCACGCTTCGCGTGATGATATACGCCTTACGGCGATGATATGCCATTGCTTTCGCAATGGATAAAAAATAAGACAGTCCAAAGACTGTCTTATTTTTGGCGGAGAAGGGGGGATTTTCCGTTCGCTTTCAAGGCTTACCGCTTTGCTCCGCACGCTCGCGCCTTTTCGCTCACTCCCCTGTGGCGCTCGAAACAGCCCCCCGGACTGTTTCTCTGCGCCCTTCAAATCCCTTCTGATCAAAACAAAAAAGCCGTGCTCTGCACGACTTCTTTGTTTTGGCGGAGAAGGAGCGGTGCCACTCATGTGCACAACAATTTATATCACTCAAATGCGCTCGTTTTCCGTTGATTGTGTAATCAAAAACTTATATTATTTTTCTTGCCCAAATTGAACAAACTTGTTCGACTCACTGTGCGCAGTACACTTTTTACCCTACTTTATATCAATAGGAACATCCGGAAGACTATCGTAATCATTCCAAAATTTTTTGACAGCATCCTCATATCCGACCTTATCCACAATATAGCTCATACCGTGCTCGGCGCCGGGGACGATAAAGAGGCGCTTTGGCGAAACGCTTGCCTTATAGTTCTCGTAGGTCATTTCAACAGGCACAAAGTGATCATCCGTACCGTGTATCAACATTACCGGCACGGTGCATTTTTGCATAGCTTCTTGTGTTGAATAAGAATCAGAAGACATCTGTATTTTCCTTTTACACAAATCCCTTGCCGCTTTGCTATAAAGTCCATACGGAAGATGAAAGTTATTTTCAATCACATGCTTCCAAATAGCGTGCGGCGAGGTGAAAGCGCAGTCTGCAACTATGCCACTGACATTTTCGGGAAGGTCAAAGCCCGCCGTCATCAGTACAGTGGTAGCACCCATTGATATACCGCCGAGATATATGGGCAATTTTGCATCGGTGCGTTCATTTACCCAGTTTATCCAATCAAGGCAATCATAACGTTCCAAAAGGCCGAAACCCATATACTCACCGCCGCTGTTACCTTGACCGCGTTGCTCGGCAAAAAGAACAGCACAATCATTATCAAACCAAAACGGAGCAATGGCGCCGAAATCCTGCGACCAGGTGGAGCGCCAACCGTGCATGGCAATGATGACTCTTTTCGCATTTTCGGGACAGAACCAATGACCAACTAACATTGTTCCGTTCTGTGCGGTGATTTGTACCTGCTCGTGTTCGATAGTTTCAAGCACTTTGGCGGCTTCCATAATATATGCAATCGTTTCCGACAAGTCCGCCGAGGACATCATTTTCTCTTTATTCTTTGCTGAACTTTTCGGACCTTCACGGTCAAGGGCAAGTTTCATCAAATGCTTGGTTGTGTGATGATAAGCCACTCCAAAAGCCGCAACACTGATTGCAGCAATTCCTAAACCTATCAGCATATTTTGTGTACTTTTCTTCATCAAAAAACCCCTTTATAAAATGTTTCCGTAGTTCGTTAATTTGCAGTTACTTATATTTTGCACCGATTGAAGCTCACCTCTGCTCGTGCTGTGGCTACGTTAATAAGTATTATTTTCTAATCTTTCCATTTATCATAAAGTTCACGAATCTGCGAAGTAAGTTTTGCATTATCCTTGTTTGTTCTGCCTCTGCGGGTTTTAACAAGTTTAAGCAGTTTTTCCGTCTCGGAAACAAGTTCATTGTAAATCACATCGGCACGGGTATTGCCTTTGAATGCACGAACACGGTCGATTGTTTTACCTTCGGTATAGACCGTCATCTTGCCGTTAGTAAGATTGTATTCGGTTCCGCTATAAGGTGCCTCGGCACGATAACCTTTTTCGGTAAGCAGATTTTTGAAATCCTCGCAGGCATTTTCGTCGCCATGATTTACAAAAATGAGTTCGGGTTTATTAGTATATCCTTCAATCCACGAAAGAAGTCCCGCCTGGTCGGCATGACCGCTGGTTCCGTGCAAAGAACAAATTTCGGCATTTACAGTAATTTCTTCACCAAACAGGGTTACGTTCTTTTCGCCGTTCAGCAATCGTCTGCCGAGAGAACCTTCCGCCTGATAACCCACAAAAAGAATGATGTTGTTTTCTTTCCATAGATTGTGTTTGAGATGATGACGGATGCGACCTGCTTCACACATTCCGCTTGCAGAAATAATAACCTTCGGCTCGTTGTTAGCATTGATGAGTTTTGATTCCTCCGAAGTTATCGACATACGGATATCATCAAACCAAATCGGGTTAATGCCTTGATTGATAAGCGCAAGAGTTTCTTCATCAAAGCAAATTGGATTACATTGCATAAAGATAGCGGTAGCCTCTGCCGCAAGCGGACTGTCCACATACACGGGAAAATGTTCGTGTCCTTTGATAAGTCCGTTTTGCTTGATTTCGCGGATGGCATACAGCATTTCCTGTGTTCGTCCTACTGCAAAGGAAGGAATAACTACGTTGCCGCCGCAATCCAACGCTTTTTGAATATAATCAGCAAGTTCCGTTACCACGTTGCTTCGGTCAGAAGAATGCAGACGATTGCCGTAGGTCGATTCGATAACCAAATAATCGGTTTCTTCGACCTGCTGAGGGTCGCGGATAATACGTTGATTGGTATTGCCGACGTCGCCGCTGAAGACAATCTTTTTATGCGTATCTCCTTCAGTCAACCAGAGTTCAATACAAGCCGAGCCCAGAAGATGACCAATATCGGTAAATCGAAGTTCGATACCCTCGGCGGGATATATCATTTCTCCGTAATTACATCTGCGGAATAAGGAAATGGCGCCGAGTGCGTCTTGCATATCATAAACCGGTTCAACGGGTTTAATACCTGCACGTTCGGCTTTTCGGGAACGCCATTTTGCCTCGGATTCCTGAATATGTGCGGAATCACGCAGCATAATGTTGCAAAGATCACAGGTAACATCGGTCGCGTAAATTTTGCCTTTAAATCCGTCTTTGTAGAGTTTAGGCAGCATACCCGAGTGGTCTATGTGAGCGTGTGTCAGGAAGACAGCTTCAATTTGGTTGGCGGAAATGGGCAAGGTAATATTCTGAAAAACATCTTTGCCTTGCTCCATGCCGCAATCCACCAAATAATATCTATTGTCAACTTCTAAGAGAGTGCAACTTCCCGTTACTTCGTGGGTTGCTCCAATAAACTGTATTTTCATTTATGACACCTCCTATGCATCTATTATACCAGAATAATCACAAAATGTAAATCACAAATTAAATCTCGATTACCGTGCATATCCACTGCGCTCTCACTTCCTCCGTTTTGCAAACCTGTGGCGGCAAAAACGTGTCCTCGACACGTTTTTACTCGCCCTTCAAATCCCTTCAGAACAAACAGAAAAGACAGGCAAAAGCCTGTCTTTTCTGTTTGGCGGAGAAGGAGCTCTGCCACTCATGTGCACAATATTTTATTCTGAACGAAACAAAAGAGATTTTAATTTTTTGCTATAAATAATA
>JAZSOJ010000125.1:0-3789 GCA_045536855.1 Clostridia bacterium
GAACAAGTTTCGCTTGTTCCGATTTTTTATTCAAAAAATCTGTCACTTGCTCCGCTGTTCCTCCTCTTTCCCACAAAGGCACAACCTTTGTGGGAGCCCTTATAAAATGATATATTTCAGATGATGTCTGTTTTTTTATTTTCATTCCATGGGACTCGAACCCTGAAGCGTTATCCAAATTTTACTTTGGCTTATAACACCCATGCGAAAACGCCCACGAAAACGCCCAAAAACACGGCATGCAATTGGCCGGCGTTGACCACCGAGAGAGTTTTTGCGTAAAGAAAAACAGAGCATCTGCATCAGACGCTCTGTTTTATTCTTCAAAGAATTTTCTTGCTGCTTGCTCTCTTTCGTCTCGGATGTTGCTTTAAGTATTCATAATAATCCAAGATCTCCATCCTCGAAACGGAATCCATCTCGCCTAAGTGCAAAACATCTCCGTATTTTTCCGTTTCGTCCCAGGCTTGTGCAAAATCATTCATCACCGTTTCGCTGAGTGTGTAGGAGCGGATCTGTGTCACGCCGAGCAGAAAATCCGTCGATACGCCCAAAAGCTTTGACAGGCGACGAACAATCAAGGCATCCGGGCGCCTCTTTCCCGTCTCATAATTGGCCATACAGCCTCTGCTCACCCCGATCCATCGGGCAACATCCTCCTGCGTCATTCCATGTTCCAACCGCAGTTCCCTGATTCTTTGTGCAAAATTCTCTTGTTTTATCTCTCTCATATGCTCGCTCCAAAAGTTCAATTTATTTGTACTTTTAAGCATATTATACTACCTTTTTTAGAAAAATCAAGCATTTTGTTCAAATAATTTGAACTTTTTCTTTAATTGACAAAATTTAGGCGACGTGATACAATAAAAAACAGAATTGATAACAGGTTTTGATTGGGAGGTTTTTTCATGATTAAAGGAATAGAACATATTGCCGTGTGCGCAAAAGATACCGCCGCACTGACCAACTGGTATGTGAATATGTTTGGCTGGACAGTTGTGTATGACAACGGCAAAGGCACCTATTTTGTGAAGGCACAGGACGGTTCGATGCTTGAGATTATGGCATCTGACGGCGAGGATTTTACCTCCTCAATGAAAGACGGCGGCATCCGCCACTTTGCACTTTCGATTGACGACGATGATTTTGATGCCATGGTAGACCGATTAAAAGCAGACGGTGTAGAGGTTGTAACAGATGTAGTGGTGTCCCCCAAGGGAATTAAAACATTCTTTTTTAAGGATATCGAGGGGAATATCTTTCATTTGATTTACCGACCGGTAGCTCTGTAAATTTTTTAGGATGCAAAAAGGCGACATCGCAAATGATGCCGCCTTTTCCTTTTTGTTGACAAGGGGTCATAAAATTGGTACAATAATAAGAAAGGCTTATGAAAGAAGGTGGGAACATGGAATTTATTGCGGCTGAAGCAGTGTTAAAGGTACTCAAGGAGCAGGGAGCGGATGTCATCTTCGGCTATCCGGGTGCTACCACTGCGCCGATTTATGACCATCTGCCGAATTCAGGTCTGCGCCATGTCCTTACCAGAAACGAGCAGGGGGCGGCGCATGCGGCGGCGGCGTATGCTGTAGCAAAAGGCACTGTCGGGGTTTGTATCGTTACTTCGGGACCCGGTGTAACCAATTTGTTATCCGGCATCGCCAATGCGTATATGGATTCCGTTCCGCTTGTTGCTATTTGCGGTCAGGTTGCTTGCTGGCAAGTCGGTACGGACTCGTTTCAGGAGGTTGATACGACAGGTGTCAGCACTCCCATTACGAAGCACAACTATCTGGTAAAACACGCAAGTGAGCTGATTGGTACGCTCCGTGAGGCCTTTTTGATTGCAAAAAGCGGCAGACCCGGTCCTGTCGTTGTCGATATCCCGCTAGATGTACAAAAAGAAATTCTTTCTGAATTTCCTTTGCCGGAAGAGACCGCTTTGCGTTCGCAAAAGGCGGCACCGGCGATCAAAAAACGGGAACTCAATCGCTTCGTTCGTGCACTTTCCCGTGCAAAAAAACCACTCTTTGTTGTCGGAGGCGGCGTCTTAAAAAGTGGCGCAAGCAAGGAATTGATTGCGCTTTCTGAAACGCTTGGCGTCCCCGTTGTTTCCACCATGATGGGACTTACGGCAATGCCGGGTGATCACCCGCAATTTTTGGGTATGCTTGGTCGTCACGGAACAAAAGCGGCGGCGAATGCTTTTTCCGAGTCTGATCTTGTGGCATTTATCGGTTCCCGCATCTCTGATCGAACCGTTGCAGATTTGGATGCTTTAAAACAGCGAGCGTCCATTGTTCACATTGATATAGACCCGGCGGAAATCAATAAGAATGTTGCCGCAGATATCAGTTTAGTCGGCGATTGCAAGCAGATTTTATCCGCCATTTCCCTTGTCGCAGAAGAACTGCGCTGTCCTGCCGGATGGCTTTCTTCTTGTTGTGAGGCAAAAAAAAACGAGCCGAGAGCAAACTCTTCTCGTTTCGTTTCCCCTGCCGCATTTTTAGAAGAATTATCAAAGCAGGCGCCATCCGATACGCTCATTACGACCGAAGTTGGTCAGCACCAGATTTGGACGGCAAAGCATTTCTGCTTCCGCTCACCCAATTCTCTTTTGACCTCGGGCGGTTTTGGAACGATGGGATTTGGCCTGCCCGCCGCCATTGGCGCAAAGATTGCCTGTGGCGAGCGCACCGTCATTGCCATTGAGGGCGACGGAAGCTTCCAGATGGCTATGCCGGAGCTGGCAACGATGAAGCAGGAAGGAATTGCACTTAAAATCGTACTCTTTTCCAACCGTAGTCTCGGTTTGGTACGGGAATATCAAACGCTTTATTATCATGCTAACTATGTGGGTGTTGATTTAGGTGCCTATCCCCATTTCGATAAAATCGCAGAGGCATATGACATTTCCTACCGCCGCATAAACTCAGACAGCGAGATCGGATCGGCGATTGATGAAATGCTCTCCTCCCCCCATTCTTACTTATTGGAAATCGTAACCGACGAGTCGGAAACAACATTTTAACAGGAGGCTGCATACTATGGCAAAACATATCTTAAATGCACTGGTAGAAAACCGTGCCGGAATCTTGGCAAAAATGGCAAGTCTGTTCGCCCGTCGTGGCTTTAACATCGACAGTCTGGCCGTCGGCGTAACACATAAACCTGAAATCTCCTCGACTACCATCGTGGTTGACGGCGATGCACAGACCGTGGAACAGGTAGAAAAACAGCTCGGAAAGCTGATCGATGTCATCTCCGTTCGCTCACTTGCACCCCAAACTACCGTCGCTCGAGAGCTTTCTTTGATTAAAGTTTCCTGCGACGCCGCAGATAAGCGTGCTGAAATCATGCAAATTGTAGATATTTTCCGTGCGAATATTATCGATGTCTCGGATCATGCCCTGATTATCGAAATGACAGGAAGCGGCCAGAAAATCGACGCTTTTAAAGAAATGATGAGTTCCTACGGTATTTTGGAAATGTCCCGTACGGGTATGATTGCCATGTCCCGCAGCAAAGCAGAATAAACGCCGCCGAAGCATAACAAAGAGGCGAAAACGACGGTGGCAAATAAAAACAGAAGGTTTGTTTTCGCAAAGAAATCACCGTCTAAAAGAAAAAAACGGAATCTTTTTTGAAAAAAACAAAAAAAATTGTATTTTGCTCTTGATTTTTTCAAAAAAAGGTATTATAATAGTCAAGTACTATTTGTCGGGATGTGGCTCAGTTTGGTAGAGCACTACGTTCGGGACGTAGGGGCCGCAGGTTCAAATCCTGTCA
>JAZSOJ010000117.1:0-1924 GCA_045536855.1 Clostridia bacterium
GACCATTGGGGGAAGCAAGCATATCGCCATAAATATTTGATATATAAATCCATTCTTGCAACATTTTTTTTCGTTTAGTCACGGATTTTGTCCGGCACTCGGATTCTTCCACGAAGATAATCCTCAGAAGAACCATTTCTGAATTCAATTTTATGAACTTTTCCGTATCGGCGTTGCCAACCGACTCCTTGGGCTTTATTATTTTGCATCGGGATTTCAAGAATCTGTTGTCCCCGAACATCATACTCACGATAAGGACCGTTCATTTTCCCGTTCCTTACGGTATAGGTAGCATGTCCGTCTCCTTCTAAATCCACACGATGTGTTCCGTTACGAGCTTGATTTTTTTTAGAAAACATAACTCGGGCATTGACTATTTGTCCGTTAATGTAAGCCTTACTGAATGAACCGATGTCTAATCGTTCCATTTCAGCGTCTTTTATTCCGTCTACATAACTTATAAAACGACGTTCACTGAGGCGGAAAGGTGAATGTTCGGGACTTGTAAAAAAATCGGGTTTTAAATCCACGTCCATCAAGTCAATAAACTTTTGAACAATGGAACTGATTCCTCGTTTGGGCACAGGGCGATATCCGTTCATGGCATTCCAATAAGACAGGTTGTTGTACGTACCCATCCATGTTTCAAAAGTTCGTTGCCCAAGATAAATATTGTTCCCATTGACTTGAATAGGCGTTGAAGGCGAACTTTCCCAATATTTTTTGACAAACTGAGTACGGGCATATCGTTCGGCTTGTTCCTGCGTGGTGTTTTCTTTTTTCTTTTCTTCCACAACCAGTCCGTAAAAATAATTTGTTTTAGGGTTCAGTTGATGGTAAACAGTTGTTTCCTCTAAGCGAGCATGAAGTTCGTTGAGTTTGAGAAGCCGAAACTGTTCCTCCAATTCGGTTCTTTTTTGTGCATTAATTCCTTCTTTCATTTGAATGGCATGAGTCATTTCATGAGCAATGGTTGAAACGGTTGCGTATTGGATTCGTTTTTTATTTTCTGGTGTTTGAGTTTGCATTTGTCTGAAATAATCTGCTGAAATATAAAGTGTTTTATTGGCGTATTGCCCCATGGCAGTACCACCGACTTCAAACTTTAAATCGGAGGGAGAGTTTTGGATAATCCATAACCCTCTCGGGCAAGAGGCAAACATATCCAAACATTCAATGTACAGTCGTTTCTGTTCCGGTGTCATTTTAGAGTTCGGCATCCTTGAAATCTGCCGTTTAAAATGCGCCAGTTTTTGTTCCGGACGAACTTTATCTTTTTGGGGCTTTGCCGATTTTCCGGGCTTATTTCGGGTGCGATTCGACCGAGGACGATTACGCTGTGTTTGTCGTGTTGTTTGGCGGTTGTTATTAGAACCGGAGGCTGATTCAGATTCATACGGATAAATAACTGAAGTCAGGAAAATACCGGTCAGTAATGCTCTTTTAGCAAGGTTGTTCCACATAAAGCGCCTCCGACATGACAGAAAATTTGAGTTTGGGAAATAATATAGCATAGCAAACGAGAAAATCAAGGCGGCTTGCCGCCGTTTAAGCGAAGCGCAGTAAAAGATAACACCATCCTTACTCCCGACTTGTCCTCCATAGCCCGTAAGGGCGTAGACGGACGGCGACCTTCGCCTTTTTTTTGAAAAAAAATGGCGGAAGAAGTGGGATTCGACGCAAGGGCGACGCCCGCAGCGAGCCGGAGGGCGCAAGCCCCCGGCAACCCCATAAAAAAATCACACTTCTTTGCGGACAGCAAAGAAGTATCCGGCTCAAAAGTAAAAAGAGCAAACTGCAAGACTTGCTTGCAATTTTGCTCTTTGCTTTTGACCGTGATTTTTTTGTTTGCTTTAAGACAAAGCTGGCGGAAGAAGTGGGATTCGAACCCACGGAGAATCACCCCTCAACAATTTTCAAAACC
>JAZSOJ010000154.1:0-4513 GCA_045536855.1 Clostridia bacterium
TACTCATGCTTTGCCTTTTCTGCCATCACAGACTTGAAGGGAATCTTAGAACGGCAGGGCATCACCCTGGATACTTCCGGCTGTGATGGCGATATGAGTGATGCGTTCAGCAATTCCACAATTACGAGATTGCCCACAATCGATGCATCCAAGGCAGACTATATCGCTAGGATGTTTTCGTATTGTTATCCTATCGAGTATGTGGAAAAGCTCATAGTATCCGCTACAACGCAATTAACAGCCGCCTTTACCGAAACGAGTAAGTTGGAGCATATTGTTTTCGATGGCACGATCGGTCAAAACGGCTTGAATTTGCAGTGGTCTACCAAATTGGACAGAGAAAGCATCGAGAGCATCATCAATACCCTGTCTGCCACCACAAGCGGCTTGAGCGTCACACTTTCCCGCACAGCGGTGGACGATGCCTTTTACGATGAGGACGGAGAGGGAGCGATCGGCTCGGAAAGCATGGAGTGGGCGACCCTTATCGGCACAAAATCCAACTGGACAATCAGTTTGGTGTAAGGAGGGAAACCGTGAGTAGAGTGAAATTAGTTGCAACAGAAGGTATGATTTATACCAATGGCGAATCTTTCGGCAGAACGGTTTTCCTTGGCACCGGGGATAACCCGGATAACTGGTGGGAGATATCTGAGTCCGAATACGAAAAGATCCTGGAAGAAAGTGCAGCAGGTGAGGATCAGGCAACCGATGCCGACTATCAAGCGGCATTGCGGGAGATGGGGGTCAAGTTATGAGAAAAGATAAATTGATCTCTGCCGTATCAGTCACAAAGGCAGATAAGAAAACAGCATTGCAAACTGTCTATGATGCACTGAATCAAGGACAGCGGAAAAAGATCCTAAAAGACGAAAAAGTAAAGGCGTTGCTTGACCTTTACGGTGTAGAAACGGAGGAAACAGAATGATCCCCAATATTTATATTAACCCCGGACACAGTGATAAGGATCCCGGTGCTGTAGGTTATGAAACCGAACGCAGGCTGAATGTTGCAACAGCAAAATATATGGATCAGTATCTGCATGACCATTATGTCTGCAATACACGAATGAACCCCGGCACCATGGGTAATCTGTATGACATCTGCGCTGACGCCAATAATTGGGGTGCAAACTTGTTTGTGTCCATCCATAACAATGCCGGTGGCGGCGATGGTTATGAGGCTTTGGTATATTCCGAAAAGCGCAGAGCGTTGGGCGAAATTTTTGAGAAATATGTTAAGGCTATCGGTCAGAATAGCCGTGGTGTAAAGCTACGCCCTGGTCTTGTCGTGTTGCGTGACACCAATATGCCTGCGGTATTGTGCGAGGGTGCCTTCGTGGACAACAAAGACGACATTGAGGAATGGAATGACGATGCAGAACTGAAAAAGCTGGGTGAAGCCTATGCAAAGGCGGCTGTTGAGTATTTGGAAAGCGAAGGCATTGCTGTTGAGCGCAAAAATTCCAAAATTTATCGTGTTCAGATTGGCGCATATTCCATCCGTGAAAATGCGGAAAAACAGCTTGAAAAAGCAAAGAACGCAGGTTTTACCGATGCGTTCATTGTTGAAGGTGAGGTATGATGATGGAGATCTTGAAGAATTTTGCGGCGCTCATTAAGGTAAAAACCATTGTGACACTGGTTGTTATGGCGGTGTTTACGGTGCTTGCCTTGCGTGGAGATATTACCGCCGATAATGCCATGATTATCATTTCCATGGTTGTATCTTTCTATTTTGGCACACAGAGCCAAAAGAAGGGCAGTGTTGCCGATGGCGCTTGAAGATCACGATATTGAACGGTTGAAGGAGATTTTTGTCACCCGTCAGGAGTGCCAAAACCAGACAGACAGTTTTGAAACAAAGCTGAACAAAGACCTGGTGCGGCTTGCCGTGATTGAAACACAGCTTGGTCAAATCAAGTGGATTTTGACCGCTGTTGGTGGTGGTGTCATTACGATGCTGATCAAGATGTTCTTTGGTGGTTGACAATTCTCTTTCGATTTGGTAAAATCACAAACAGGGGGCGGCGATAGCTACGCCGTGGCGGCAAGAATGCCTCCCTTGCCGCTTTCCCCTGTTCGACATGGAGGCAGAAACAAACATATTTTGGAGGTAAAAACTATGGCAAATTGTGAAACCTGCAAGGGCAAGGAAGCCCACGCACCCGAAAGCGTACCCTATATCGTGCATGAATCGTCTATGGCAAGGATGGAGCGGCAAGTAAAAAGAGGCTGGATTGCCTTGATTGTTGCCGTGTGTCTGCTGTTCGCAAGCAATGCGGCTTGGCTTTACGCTTGGATGCAATATGATTATACAAGCGAGGAAGTCATTGTAGATGTAAATAGCGATGACGGTGGTAACGCTAATTATATTGGAAATGACGGTGATATTGTAAATGGCGAGAGTGACCGTACGGAAGAAGAAACGGACGAGAACCCTTAAATCCAGCAATTCTAAAGGAACACGCAAACGCAGATAAGAGGGGAGGAATGGTATGTTCCTCCCCGATTGGCAACCAATTTGCAGAAACCTTCCACGGGAAATGGAATATGCAAACATCTATTTTGTCCACGATGGACATTTGGGGTCGGAATTGTTTGACAACAAAAAGTGGGAAAAGTTCAAGCGGATGGTTTTGAACGATGACCACGGATTTGTCTGCTGGATCGGTGATATGATGGAAAACGCAATTCCCGGCAGCAAAAGCGATCCATTGTTGCAGAAAATGTCACCCTTTGAGCAAAAGGAAATGTTCATTGAACAACTGATTGATTTTGGCGATAAGACAATTTCTGTAACACCCGGAAATCACGAATACAACCGCACAACTAAAGCCTGCGGTCTGTATCCCGTCTATGATGCTTGCGAAAGAGCTGGTATCGGTGATAGGTACAGAAACATTATTGCATTTATCAATTTGGGCGTTGGTGTTTCCAAAAAAGACCCCAAAAATAAACAAGTGCATTATTTTGGGCAGACACAGCACAAAGCCAAAGATTGCAAAGCCTATGGCACATCGGATTTTACCGATGGCATCGATTGGTTTGCTTTTGGACACGACCACAGACCGGGAGATAACCCACGGGCAAAGCTGGTATTTGATCGGCAGAACAATGTCATCTATAAGAGAAACATTGAAAATATCGATTGCGGCAGCTATTGCGTTTTTGGCGGCTATGGCGCACAGAACGCTTGCAGACCGCAAAGCGATAAGCTGTATATATTGACATTGTTTGGCGGTGAAAAGCGGCTCGACAGCCACGGTTTCTATTTGTAGGAGGGCGATATATTGTTACTGTATTTAGCGCATAAATATGGCGGCGACCAAGCCAACATGGAACGGGTCAAGAAAATCGCCCACGATTTGCAGATTGAAAACCCGACACATTGCGTTGTCTGCCCTCTGTTGAATTTCTCTTGCCTTGACTATGGCGAAATCGGCTACACGGAAGAATTGGAAATCTGCCTTGATTTGCTTTCCGTCTGCGATGTGCTGATCGTGGCAAGCGAACCGAGCAAAGGCGTACAGAAAGAGATTGACTTTGCCCGAATGGTGGGTATGGAGGTGGTAGACCTTGCGGAAAAGTACCGAAGCATATAATCTGTCAAGGTCTGAACTGCAATACCTTATCGACCAGTGGATTTTCAATGAACGGCATCGGCTGATTTTGAGTGACCGGCTATTCAACGGCACGACATATGAACGGTTGGCAGAAAAATACGACCTTTCCACCCAGCAAGTGAAAAACATCGTTTACAAGGCGATGGACAGGCTTGAAAAACACCTATAAAGAACACCCTGCCGAAAGGTGGGGTTTTCTTTTTCTAAAAATAGTTATAAATTTTTATGAAAAAGTTGTTGACAAATGCGGACGGATGGTGTATATTATTGATGCGGATAATATCTACCAACCAAATGAACGGAGGCAGCTAAATGAAAAATGGTGCAAGTTTGGCAATATACAAGCAAAGAATGAAAAATGGGGAAAAATATACTATATTGGATGCGTATAATGATTTTAAGTTTCCGCTTTCAATGCTAATTGTAGAAAATGAAGCCGGAAAAACACTTTGTTTTTCTTTTTATCCATTTATTCACAAAAAGTTATGCAATATGGAGGTTAAAAGGGTTTATCACAGATGGCACAGATTTATACACTTTGTTGTCTGAAATATATACAAAAGTTTATTAAAACCTACTCGTTTGGTTTCTTTCCAACGGGTAGGTTTTTTGTTATGCTTTCAGCAGAAAAGGAGGCGATTTTGTGACCATCGAAGAATACATAAAAAGTAAAGACATCTTCCGCTTGATGCCATTTGTCACAATTTATACGACAATTTGTGAATTGCTGAACGATGGCTTTATTGACGAAAAAGCATTTGAGAAAGGCGGTGGCGAAAATGTGGCAGTATCACAACCCAAACCCGAAAGGAAAACTTGTAGGGGATTGTACAGTGCGGGCGATTTCCACAGCAACCGGTAAAGGGTGGATGGACACTTACCTTGACT
>JAZSOJ010000096.1:0-8467 GCA_045536855.1 Clostridia bacterium
CCGCTTGGCCTCCGACTTGATGTTGTCTGAGCCACCAGATATTTGTTTTGTTACCTGCAAGTCTGGTACAATGGATTCTCGATTGCTGACCTGCTCCGATACCGATTGCCTGACCGTCTTTAACATAGCAAACACTGTTGGACTGTGTGTATTTCAAAGTGATCAGCGCAATCATCAGGTCTCTTTTTGCTTCTTTGGAAAGCGCCTTGTTTTCAGTTACTACATTAGACAAAAGTTCTTCATCAATTTTAAGTTCATTTCTGCCCTGTTCAAATGTAATACCAAAAACCTGTTTGGTTTCAATCGGCGCAGGAACATAATTTTCATTAATTTTGATGACATTGTATTTTCCGCCCTTTTTCGCCCTCAAGATTTCCAACGCTTTTTCGGAATATCCCGGTGCAATCACGCCATCGGAAACCTCTTTTTTAATGAGGAGTGCCGTTGCCTCATCACACTCATCGGAAAGCGCAATAAAGTCACCAAACGAACTCATACGGTCTGCACCTCTCGCTCTTGCATAGGCACAGGCAAGCGGGGAAAGCTCTACATCATCAACGAAATAAATCTTCTTTAAGACCTCCGAAAGCGGAAGACCCACTGCCGCACCGGCAGGAGATACATGCTTAAAGCTGGTTGCCGCCGGAAGACCTGTTGCAATTTTCAGTTCACGGACCAACTGCCAACCGTTAAACGCATCCAAAAGGTTTATGTATCCGGGATTACCACAAATTACCTCAAACGGAAGCTCACCCTCCGCCATATAAACACGTGAAGGTTTCTGGTTCGGATTGCATCCGTATTTTAATTGCATTTCATTCATCTTTTGCGTCCTCCCATCAAACATTCTTATTGATGATTTTTGTTTCATATGTACCGTTTTCTATATCAATATAACGAACAAAGAGCGATACTTTATTATCTTCGTTTAACGATTCCCACAAAACATTGGTGAATTCATCAATATCATCGTAGGTCGCAATCTTTTTCGGTTCTCCCTCAAAGCTCGGAAGCGGAGAGCCATCTCCCATGTAAGTATGGATAAAATGTCCGACGCCACAAAGCGGCTCATTATAGGAGAATGTAAATCTCTGGCATGAGGACGGGTCTCCGTCTGCACTCTTTAAGATAGACAACGCGTAATTATATGTGCCGTCACCCGTTTTCATAATACCGGAAATTCTCGGTGTATAGTTCGGAGCATCATCTTCGAACTCGCGAGTCCGAAGGCTCTGCTCGAAGGTCTGCTGCTGGTTCATCAGCTCATAAATCGTATCCGTCTGGTCGCCGTTAGTAACAATTGTTTTATTTCCAAGCACACGAACCGGCGCATAGATGATCAAATGCGGATCAGAAAGCTTTGACGGGTCAAATGCCTCTGTGCGAATTCCCTCACCCTCTGTTACAAACACACGGTTACGACTGTTTACGCTTCGTCCCATAATAAAATATGCACTTACTGCGTATTTTCCGTTCGGGCTTTTTCCTAAAATGATACCTCTACCCGGATAGGAATTAGATTTTAATTCTTCTGCAATCGAAAGTAATTTCATACTCATTCCCCTTTTTATTTGCTACAAACTTTTTCAATCGCTTGCGGCAGTATTTTCCATTCCGCTTCTTCCATTACTCGTTTTTGCAGCACTTCCGGCGTATCGCCCTCTTGAACCTCTACTGCCTGCTGCATAATAATTTTTCCGCCATCGGTGATTTCGTTTACAAAATGAACGGTTGCCCCGGTCACCTTAACGCCGTAGGAAAGCGCCGCTTCGTGAACTTTTAATCCATAAAAACCATCCCCGCAAAACGACGGAATAAGCGACGGATGGATATTGATAATACGGTCTTCAAATTCTTTCAGAATCTTTCCCTTTAAGATAACAAGGAAACCGGCTAAAACGATATAATCAATTCCTTGCTTCACTAAATAGTCACAGATAGAGTCACAAAGCCCATCCCCAAATTCTGCACGAGTCATTGCAACCGCCGGCACACCGGCGTTTTTCGCACGCTCTAAAGCATATGCGTTCTTCGAAGAAGAAACAACACAAGTGACCTTACCGCTTTTGATAATGCCGGCATTTTGTGCATCTAAAATAGCTTGCAGATTCGTTCCTCCACCGGAAACTAAGACCGCTATTTTTTTCATAAAATCACCCCGTCATCGCCGCTGACTACTTCGCCGATGATATATGCCTGCTCGCCTACGGAATTGAAATAGCTTACGATATCTTTTGCTTCCTCAGCGGAAACAGCGAGCACAAGACCGATGCCCATATTAAAGGTGTTATACATATCTCTTTCTGATAAGTCTGCCTTTTTCTGCATCAATGCAAAAATGGGAGGAATATTCCACGTACCCATATGGATTTTCGCCGACATTCCATCCGGCAACATTCTCGGAATATTTTCAATAAATCCGCCGCCGGTAATGTGCGATACTGCATGAATATCAAATTTTTCAATTGCGCCTAAAAGCGGACGAACATAAATTTTAGTCGGCTTAAGCAGTTCTTCGCCGAGGGGCAATCCTAATTCCGGAATGACCTCTGCTAAGGTTTCTTTTGCGTTCTCTGCGTCAAGGTTAAACACTTTACGGACCAACGAATAGCCGTTGGAGTGAATGCCCGAAGATGCGATGCCAACAAGCACATCGCCTACCTTAGTTTTCGCACCGTCAATAATTTTATCTTTGTCAACAATACCAACCGCAAATCCGGCCATATCGTATTCGTCAATTTCATAAAAACCGGGCATTTCTGCGGTTTCTCCGCCAATCAGTGCTGCACCAGCTTTTACACAGCCGTTTGCTACGCCGGAAACAATATCAGCAATTTTTTCCGGAACATTTTTGCCAACCGCAAGATAATCTAAAAAGAACAACGGCTTTGCGCCGGAGCAAGCAATGTCATTGACGCACATTGCAACGCAATCCTGGCCAACGGTGTCGTGCTTGTCCATCAAAAATGCAACACGCAGCTTCGTTCCTACGCCGTCGGTACCGGAAACCAAAACCGGCTCTTTCATATCCGTTCCAATCTGGAACAGACCACCGAAACCACCAATATTAGATAGAACACCGTCGGTAAAGGTTTTCTTTACATGCTCTTTCATTAAACTCACTGATTTGTAACCTGCTTCAACGACTACGCCGGCAGCTTTATATTCTTCACTCATAGTCGCATTCTCCTTTGTTTATATTCGTCACTCAGAAATTTTCGAAACATCCATCGGATATTTTCCGGTAAAGCAACCATCACAATAATCGCAATCCATATTTTTGGCGATATCTTCAATGGCTTCCACACTCAAAAATCCAAGGGAATCTGCTCCAACTTTCTCGCACATTTCTTCTATGCTGTATTTTACTGCCATCAGCACATCTCTGGACGGCACATCCGTTCCAAAGAAGCAGGGCCATAAAAACGGCGGCGAACTGATTCTTAAATGCACCTCTAAAGCCCCGGCAGCTTTTAACGCCTTAATGATATTTGCACAGGTTGTTCCACGAACAATAGAATCGTCAACCATCACGACTTTTTTTCCTCTGACTGCTTTTTTCACAACGTTCAGTTTAATATTAACCGCCTGTTCCCGTTGTTCCTGTGTCGGCTGAATAAATGTTCTGCCAATATATCGATTTTTAATAAAACCGTCGCCATACGAGATTCCCGACTCCTCCGCATAACCCAGCGCTGCGCACAGTCCGGAATCCGGAACGCCGAACACGAGGTCTGCCTCCACCGGGAAGTCTTTTGCTAAGCGTCTTCCCATTAGCTTTCTCATTTCATAAACGCTTGCCCCTTGAATTTCACTGTCAGGACGTGCAAAATATACATGTTCAAAAATACAAATACTTGCCCTTTTCTGTGCTTTTGGGCTTTTTAAGGAACGCAAGCCGTTTTTGTCAATCACGACGACCTCGCCCGGCTCCACATCTCGAACAAATTCTGCTCCAAGGTTTTCCAAAGCACAGGTTTCGGAAGAAAGAATATATGAATTTTTAATTTTTCCGATACAAAGAGGACGGAACCCGTGCGGGTCGCGAGCACCGATCAGTTTTCTCGGGCTCATCAAAACAACGGAATACGCACCCTCTAAATTATTCATTGCTTCTAACATGGCATTTTCAATCGAATGGGTTTTGATTCTCTCCTGCGCCAGTTCATACATGATAACTTCACTATCAACTGTCGTGTGGAATATTGCGCCATTTTCCTCAAACTTCTTACGAAGTTTTCCACTATTGATCAGGTTGCCATTATAAGCAAGGGCAAGCGTTCCTTTGACGTATCTGGTTGCCAACGGCTGAGAATTTTCCCGATTACTACCGCCCTTCGTTGAATCTCTGACATGGCCGATGGCGATATTTCCTGTAAGTTCTTTTAGGATGCTCTCTGTAAAAACATCGGAAACAAGACCCATGTTTTTATAGCAATTAAACTCTCCGTTTTCGCCTACAACCGCAATTCCGGCGCTTTCCTGGCCTCTGTGTTGCAGGGCGTACAAGCCAAAATAGGTCATATGTGCCACATCAAACCCGTCATTATCATAAAAACCAAACACACCGCATTCTTCATGCAGCTTGTCACTTTGCATTAGCATTCTCTCTTCCGGTTTCACCATATCACTCCCAACGAAAATATAAAACCACTCTTTACCACTATGATATGAAACACGTTAAGCGGCTGACATTGTCAACCGCTTAATCCTCGTTTTTACAAATTATCTCTGTACTCGACCGGAGCCGTCTCCGCCCATCAAATTCTTTACTTCGTCAACACTTACCAGGTTGAAGTCTCCTTCAATCGTGTGCTTTAAGCAGGAAGCTGCAACTGCAAACTCGATAGTATCCTGCATGCTGTAATTTTCAAGCATAGCGTAAATCAAGCCGCCGCCAAAAGAATCGCCGCCACCAACACGATCAACAATATTGATATTATATTTCTTCGATTTATAAAACTCTTTTCCATCGTATAAGAGCGCCGACCAATTATTCACGGACGCAGAAATGCTTTCACGCAAGGTGATAGCGACCTTGGAAAAGCCGAATTTCTCAACCAGCTTCTGACACACTTCGTGATAGCCGGCATCGCTCAGCTTACCAGTTGTAATATCCGTTGCAGATGCTTTGATGCCAAATACTTTTTCCGCATCTTCTTCATTTGCAATAGCAACATCAACATATTCCATTAACTCGGACATTACTTTATTTGCTTTTTCGCTCGTCCACAACTTTTTACGGAAATTTAAGTCGCAGCTGACAGAAACATTATGTTTTTTTGCTGCTTTACAAGCTTCCATGCAAAGCTTTGCCGCATCGTCTGAAATTGCCGGAGTGATTCCGGTAAAGTGGAACCAATCTGCACCTGCAAAAATAGTTTCCCAGTCAAAATCCTCAGAAACAGCCGTGGAAATCGAAGAATGCGCACGGTCATAAACAACATTCGATGCTCTTTGAGATGCACCCTTTTCTACAAAGTAGATGCCGAGGCGTTCTCCACCACGAGCAATATAATCTGTATGTACGCCGTATTTACGAAGTTCCGATGCGCAAGCATCACCAATCGGATTCTTCGGAAGTTTCGTTACAAAATATGCATTGTGTCCATAGTTTGCCAGAGAAACAGCAACATTTGCTTCGCCGCCGCCATAAACAACATCAAAGCTTTTTGCCTGAATAAATCTCTGATAATCCGGAGTCTGTAATCTAAGCATAATCTCGCCAAATGTAACAACTTTTGCCATAAGTGTAACCTCCTAATATTGGATGCAAGCGTCTTACTGACCTCTTGCTTCTTTAATTTTCTGTACAAATTCTTTTCCGATTCTCGTAATTGATGCGTAGTCGCCGGTTTTAGCACCCGCAGTTAAAGCACCGCCAGCACCGACTGCAACTGCACCAGCCTTAATCCATTCGCCAACATTGTCGACACTTACTCCACCGGTGGGCATCATTTTTGCATAAGGAATCGGTCCTTTAATTGCTTTGATAATTTTCGGGCCAAACGCTTCACCCGGGAAAATCTTGATGATATCCGCACCCGCTTCCATTGCTTCTACAACTTCTTTGATCGTCATAGCGCCCGGCATACACGGTACACGATAACGGTTGCAAAGTTTGACCGTCTCCAAGCTAAAATACGGGCTTACAATATACTCTGCTCCCGACAGAATCGCCGTTCTTGCCGTTTCCGGATCCATAACCGTACCGGCGCCCAAAATAATTTGGTCGCTTGTATATTTTTTTGCCAGCTCCTCAATTACCTGATGTGCCCGAGGAACAGTAAATGTCAGCTCAATCGCCGCTACGCCACCCTCGATACAAGCATCTGTAATACGCATTGCCGCATCAGCATTTTCTGCACGAACAACAGCAACAATGCCGGCATCGCAAATTTTAGTAATGACTTTTTCCTTATCCATTGACGACTCCCTCCAAGTCTATAAAAATGCAAAATATAAGACGAAAATTTCTCCAGTGTTTATTTTACCACAAAACCAAGAGTAGGTCAAGGATATAGGGTCAGATTTTTCCTCAATTTCTACATTTTTTTTGCGCAGAGAGCAAATATTTTTTACATTTATATATGTGCGAAAAATACTTGACGAATGATGTCTGATTATGCTACTATATATGTAACTAAATAACAAACTGGATAGAGGCGCACTTATTATTAGTAGCAGTAAACAGATTAAGGTAACGCTTGCTGTGAAAGGAATCAGTGCCGAAGTGTACATCCCGAAGGCCTTGTTCGGATGTATGCTGGTGTATTGCAAAATATGTAATACACTGTCACAAATTGTGGAGAGCTATCAGACGGATTTAATGGCAAACTGTATCACTCCCTTTTGTGATACAGTTTTTTATTTGAACTTTTATTAAGGGAGGATATGAAATGGTTTCAAAAAGAACAAGAAAAATTTGGGCAATTTCGGTTTTGACTGTACTTGTTTTTATGCTTTCTTCTATGTTCGTTCCGGTTTTTGCGGAAGAAGTTGATGAAAATCAGGCAGCAGTTGTATTTTTAACTGAAAATGGCGCATTTAATCCGGAAGCTGAAAATGTTGATGATTATAAAGCCGCTGCCCAGACCTTTATCGACAACTATTCGACAAATGTCAGCACAGAGGCCGCATTTACCGAAAATCTGAACAACGCTGTAGACGCAGTCAGAGACGACATTGGTGTTTATGCCACCTGGTGGGCGCTTCTGCCCCCGTTAATTGCAATCGTTCTTGCGCTGATCACGAAAGAAGTGTATTCTTCTTTGGTCATCGGTATTTTGTCCGGCGCACTGATGTATTCAAACTTTAGTTTCACCGGCACATTAGACCATATGTTTTCCGGCGGATTTATCGCATCTATTGCAGATTCCTATAACATCGGCATTCTGCTCTTCCTCGTTTTCTTAGGTGCGATTGTCGTATTGATGAACAAGGCAGGTGGTTCGGCGGCTTTTGGTCGTTGGGCTGCAAAACACATCAAATCCAAAGTTGGTGCACAAATTGCAACTATTGTTTTAGGAATTCTTATTTTCGTGGATGACTACTTTAACTGCCTGACGGTTGGCTCTGTCATGAGACCGGTAACGGATAAGTTCAAGGTTTCCCGTTCAAAGCTTTCCTACATTATCGATGCAACCGCAGCTCCGATTTGTATTATCGCTCCGATTTCTTCTTGGGCAGCCGCTGTTGCAGGCTTTGTATCCGAAGAACAAATCGGCGGCTTTGAGCTCTTCATCCGAGCAATTCCTTATAACTTCTACGCACTCCTGACCATCGTTATGATGTTTGCGCTTGTACTTATGAAAGCGGACTTTGGTCCGATGCGCCTGCATGAGAAGAACGCCGAAAACGGCGACCTCTTCACTTGCGGTGACCGTGTTGGCGATGTCACAGACAGCGAAGGAAATGACAAGGGTATCATTTGGGATTTAATTGCACCGGTTATCGTTTTGATTGTTGGATGTATTGCAGGTCTTCTCTACACCGGTGGTTTCTTTAGCCCGGACAGCGAAAGCTATATGAACATCATCACCGCATTCTCCGGCGCTGATGCATCTGTCGGCTTGGTACTCGGTTCCTTTGGCGGTCTGGTGTTCACCATCCTTTATTATATAGCAAGAAGACTCTTAAACTTCCAGTCTTGTATGGCTGCCATTCCGGATGGATTTAAGGCAATGGTGCCCGCAATCATGATTCTGTGCTGTGCTTGGACATTAAAGACAATGACCGATAGTTTAGGCGCAAAGCTCGTGATTGCCGAGTTTGTTCGTAATGATGCAACCTCGATTATTTCGTTCCTGCCGGCAATCGTATTCTTAATCGGTTGCGGTCTGTCGTTCTCTACCGGAACCTCCTGGGGTACTTTCGGCATCTTAATTCCGATTGTTCTGGCCGTCTTTGGCGGAAGTATTTCCAACGAAATATGCATCATCGCCATCTCTGCTTGTATGGCAGGTGC
>JAZSOJ010000141.1:0-4076 GCA_045536855.1 Clostridia bacterium
AATTTTGTTAGAAAAATGTTAGAAATGGCTAGAAAAACCGCTAGATAAGGGTGTAAAAACAAGGTTTGAACCTCGCTTAAACCCGCACGGTTAAGCCATTTGTAGGGGTACAGTTACAGTGTAACCGAGGGGATTTCGAGTGCGCCCCGTTATGACCACTTCGATACCACTCCGTATGAAATTTTTGGTGTGCGGGGGCGGTTTTCTCTACACCGAGTGCTATTATATCACGAATTGTTGTTGATTGCAAGCAAAAAAGTATAAATCTATAACTCGATTTTCTGTGGAGTGGACTTTTCGTTGAAATCTCAAAAAAAGAATTGTTCCACAGAAAATAAAGTTTATAGGAGTATAAAGCCTGTGAGAAAAATCAAAATAAAAATAGGATTTTTTTCACTGTTTACAATTTGTTCACACCAAGGTAAAAATCATGTTTTATGATAAGAGCAAGAGGGGAATTTGGATATGGTTTTACCCGAATTGGAGGGATCGAGATGGATGAATTCAAAAAAACAGAATTTGATGATCAGGAAGAATATAGGGATTCGGACCAGACGGTAAATGAGGAATTTGAACCGGTGGAGCAGTCGGATACCAAAAACCCGTTTGCTCACAATCGCAACTGGTTTGCAGATGATTTTGAAACTACGGTGAGGAATTCCGTGCCGAAAAACAGGGCGCTTTCTATTTATCGTCCAAAGGAAAAAAAGATGCGCAAAGTTTTTAAAAACCCAGTCTTTACAGCGGTGATCAGTTCGGTGCTGACTTGTGTGGTGTGTTTTGGTTTGTTCGCCGCAAACTATCGCCCAAATGGCGGATACTATGCGCAGGGCTCCGTACTTCCGAGTGCACAGCAGATGGCGACGGGCCAGGCATTGGGAACGGCGACCTCGACCTTACAAACGGATGGCAAAGGCGGAGTTGCGTTGACTGTGCCGCAGGTGTATGAAAAAGCATCCCCTGCTGTAGTCAGCATTTTAGTGCAACAAAGCCAAGCCAGCACATATTTACAAAATCAGGAGGTTATGAGTAGCGGCTCGGGCATTATTGTCCGTGCGGACGGATATATCGTAACCAATAATCATGTCATTGACGGTGCGGCAAGTATCAGCGTTACCACCATTGGCGGCGATCAGTTTGAGGCGAAGGTGATCGGCTCAGATGCACGCACAGACCTTGCGGTTTTAAAGATTGAGAACGATGAGGCACTGCCGTTTGCAGAACTTGGCGATTCTTCGCTTCTTCATGTGGGAGATATGGCGCTTGCGATCGGAAATCCGCTCAGAGAGGAGCTTGCCGGAACCCTTACGGTCGGCTATATCAGTGCGATCAACCGTACGATGGTAATTGATGGAAAGCAGATGACGATGCTTCAGACAGATGCGGCAATCAATCCGGGGAACTCCGGTGGTGCACTCTTAAATATTTACGGACAGGTCATTGGTATCAATACCGCAAAATCGATTGGCGAGGATGTTGAGGGGCTGGGCTTTGCTATCCCAATCAACGAAGCAAAACCGATCATTGAGTCAATTATTAAAGACGGTTATGTGACGGGACGTCCGCTGATTGGTTTGATGGGACGCTCAATCACGGAGCAGATCTCCAAAGCACAGGATTTGCCGATCGGTGTATATGTAAGCTCGGTTACGGAATTCGGTGCGGCAGAACGTGCGGGTATCCGTGCGGGGGATGTGTTGTTAGAATGTGAAGGACAGAAAATCAGCACAGTAGATGAAATTAATAAAATCCGGGATGCACATAAGCCGGGAGATGTGCTTAAGTTTAAGGTGTATCGCTCCGGTCGCAAACTGGATGTGAGCGTGAAGCTTCAGGAGGAAAAACCGACCCAGGAACAATCGACGCAAAGCGGTAAGGCGGAAGCGTTGGATCCGTTTTCTTACTTCCGGTGGTTTGGTTGGTAATTATATAAGGTAAAAAAGCGAGATGTCGGGTTGCGCCAAAGGGTGCGGCCCGATATTTTTGCGGTTTGGAAATTTTTTTTCGTATTTATGGTAAAATTTATATTTTTCATTGAAATTCTGTACATAATATGCTATACTGTTAAAATAAGAAAAATGTGAAAACCCGCTGTCAATAGCGGTTTGATATTTTATTTAATCTACTGCGAAAGAGGGCAAAGTATGAAACAGGACATGATTGTAATTTTGGACCTTGGAAGTGAGCTGAACACCACGGTTGCTCGTGCAGTGCGTGCGCTTGGCGTATACAGCGAAATTTACCCGCATGATATTACGGCGGAGAAGCTTTTGTCGCTTCCTAATGTAAAGGGTATTATTGTAAACGGCGGCCCGAACAATATTGTTGACGGTGAGGAGATTTTTGTCGCTGATGAGATTTATGCTGCCGGAATTCCTGTGATGGCAGTAGAGCACAATGCGGCAAAGACGGACAATAAGCTGGATTTCTGGCCGATGAGCGAGGCAAAGATTCAGGAGCTGTTAAAGCCGTTTTTATTTGATGTTTGTAAGGCGGAAGCCAACTGGAATATGAAAAATTTTGTGGCTGACCAGATAGAGCTGATGAGAAAACAGGTTGGTGACAAAAAAGTATTGCTCGCACTTTCCGGTGGTGTCGATTCCTCGGTTGTTGCAGCGCTTCTGATTAAGGCAATCGGGAAAAACCTCGTTTGTGTTCATGTAAACCACGGTTTACTTCGAAAAGGTGAGCCGGAACAGGTTGTTGAAATTTTCAAAAATCAGATGGATGCAAATCTTGTGTATGTTGATGCAAGCGAGCGCTTTTTGACGAAGCTTGAAAACGTGGAAGACCCCGAGCAGAAACGAAAAATCATCGGTGCGGAGTTTATCCGTGTATTTGAAGAGGAAGCAAGAAAGCTGGAGGGTATTGATTTTCTGGCACAGGGTACGATTTACCCCGATATCGTAGAAAGCGGCACAAAGACTGCCAAGGTGGTCAAATCTCACCACAATGTCGGCGGACTTCCGGAGGATATGCAGTTTGAGCTTGTTGAACCACTCTACTATCTGTTTAAGGACGAAGTCCGTGCTTGCGGAAAAGAGCTGGGACTTCCGGATAATATGGTATACCGTCAGCCGTTCCCGGGCCCGGGTCTGGGCGTGCGTTGTCTGGGCGCAATTACCCGTGATCGATTAGAGGCGGTACGTGAATCGGATGCTATTTTGAGAGAAGAGTTTGCAAAAGCAGGACTTGATAAAAAAGTATGGCAGTATTTTACGCTGATTCCGGACTTTAAGTCGGTCGGCGTGCGTGATAATGCGAGAAGTTTTGAATATCCGGTCATCATCCGTGCGGTTAACACCATCGATGCGATGACGGCAAGTATTGAGCCGATTGAGTATGAAATCTTAAATAAGATTACGAACCGCATCATCAATGAGGTGAAAGGCGTCAATCGTGTGTGCTACGACTTAACGCCGAAGCCGACGGGCACGATCGAATGGGAATAAAATGAAAAATCCCCGAAAGCCTTGAAATATCAGGGTTTTCGGGGTTTCTTTTTGCCTTTTGAGTACATTTTGAGTACAATTTTATAGTATTAATAAATTATCTCAATAATTTATTAGATGGAAGCAAGCAAAGCGTTAGAATGTTGAAGTTCAAGTTCAATAACTTCTTTTTGCTCTTTTAATTCCTCTAAAATATTAATAAGTTCTTTGTCGGATGTGTCGCAGATTTCTGCGGCACATTTTTCATATCTGTGGTTAATTTTTTCCCACTTCAAGATATCACTTAATATATTGTCATTCTTTAAATAGTATAAAAGAGTGTTGGCAGACAAATCTGCTTTGCCTGTCTTTGCATCAAAGAAGTTTGCTATAAACGGATTTATAACAAATTCGGCGGTATCTGCATTTATCATACCGCTTTCATCTCTTTCACCATTTATAGATACAATTTTGGTTTTAATGAGCATAATCATCAATCCCATAAAATCGCCTACAGTTTCAAGTCTGATATTATTTTCAAAGCCTGCAAGTGCAAACGAGCTTACGCCGAGAGCTTCTGCAAGTCTGTCAATCTGTGCTGCTTGAGGAACCATTTTATTTATTTCGTATTTTCTTATAGAAACC
>JAZSOJ010000103.1:0-4079 GCA_045536855.1 Clostridia bacterium
GGGTCAACTACGAAGAGAGCACCCGGCAGACGCTTCATATCTTTGATTCCGCCTAAGAATTTTTCGAGCTTTTCTCTTTCGCCCTTTAAGTTTAAAACTTCTTTTTTCGGGAGAAGGTCAAATGTGCCGTCTTCTTCCATACGAACGAGCTGTTCTAAACGGTCGATTCTCTGCTTGATTGTTTTGAAGTTGGTCATCATACCACCGAGCCATCTAGCGTTAACCCAGTACATACCGATTCTCTCAGCTTCTTCCTTAATGGAATCCTGAGCTTGTTTTTTCGTACCAACAAACAGAACGTCTTTACCTTCTGCTGCGATGTCACGAATGAAAGCATAAGCTTCCTCGATTTTCTTAACGGTCTTCTGCAAGTCGATGATGTAGATACCGTTTCTTTCGGTGAAGATGTATTCCGCCATTTTCGGGTTCCATCTTCTGGTCTGGTGGCCGAAGTGTACACCGGCCTCCAAAAGCTGTTTCATTGAAATTACTGACATTTAAGTCACCTCCGGTTTTATTTGCAATTCCGCCACGAAAATCACATTTTACGGGAACCGAAAAATTCGGCACCGCCCGCAAAATCATTCCGTGTGAGTATTTTGCCTAAATAATATATCACAAAAAATGTATAATTGCAAGCAGTTTTTTTGGAAATTTCAAAAAAGATATTTGGAAGGGGTTTCTTCTGCGTAAACTGCGCATCTTAAATAGGAAAAGAGTGGTGGAGAATATTGACAACCATAGTATTAAGTTATATAATAATATAATGCAATTATATTGTTTAAAAAGGGAACGAAAGTTATGCTGAATGTAAAAAGTGTATTTAAAACAGCTGGCTTTATGGTATGTGCCACTTTGCTTGCCAAAGTGCTTGGGATGTACCGTGAGGTTTTATTTGCATCGCTCTACGGCACGGATTATATTGCACAGGCATTTTCTACGGCGAGCCGTATTCCGTTGTTGTTTTTTGATATTGCATTGGGGGCGGCCATTTCCTCAGCATTTATTCCGGTATTTAATGAATATTTGGAAAAAGATCAAAAAGAGGAAGCGTTTCGCTATTCCAATACATTCTTAAATGGAATTCTAATAATCACCGGTATCATTTGTGCGTTGGGCATGTTATTTTCCGGACCGATTGTTTCGCTCATAGGCGGCGGCCTGGCAGAGGAGACAAAAGAGCTTGCCTCGCAACTGGTAGTAATTTTGTTTCCGACGATGCTTTTTACGGCGTTCGCTTATGCGATTGCAGGTATTTTGCAATCGTTCGGAGAATTCAATGTTCCTGCGGCAATCAGTTTGGTTTCCAATGGGATCATGGCTGTATACATGTTGACTATCGGCAAGGGCATGGGAATTCACGGAATAGCGGTTGCTATGCTTGTCGGTTGGGGATTTCAGGTTATCGTTCAGATTCCGTCTTTGGTCAAGAAAAAATATAAATACCGCCCGATTTTGGACTTGAAGAATGAGGGTATCCGAAAATCTGCCCGATTGGCGCTGCCGATTTTAATCAGCTCGTGGGTGCAGCCAATCAATTCGATGATCAATATCAATTTGGCCTCCGGCTTAAACGGCGGACAAGCGGTGCCGGCACTTGATTATGCAAACAAATTGTACATCATTTTCGTCGGCGTTTTAACCTATGCGATTTCCAATATGCTTTTTCCGTCTATGTCACGTCTGGCGGTCAATGAGGACAAGACAGAGTTTACCGACGTTGTGCGCAAGGCAGTCCGTGCAATTATTGTCATTGTTGTACCTGTTATGATTTTATTTTTGGTTTTGCGGACAGAATTGATTCGACTGGTATTTGAGCGGGGAGAGTTTGGCGCAGAATCTACAGCTCTGACTGCACAGGCACTTTTGTTTTATTCCTTCGGCATGGTTGGTTTTGGCGTTCAGGAGATTATGAATAAAGCTTTTTATTCGACACAGGACGGCAAAACACCCATGTGGATTGCAATGGGCGGAATTGTTTTAAATATCATCCTTTGTTTTGTAACGATTAAGCTGTTCGGTACGGGACTCAGCGGTCTTGCGCTTTCTGCTTCCGTTGCTTCGATGGTGATTGCAATTTTGCTGCTTGCTGTATTTCATCGCAAATATCGATTGCTGGACCAATCATTTTATATTCTGCTGCTCAAACTTTGTATTTGCGGAGTTGTTACCGCAGCAGGAACGGTTGCTGTTTCATCCCTTTTGAGCTTTGGCAGCGGATGGATTGATAAGGTTTTGAGTATAGCGGTCCCCGGTCTTGCCGGTATTCTGATTTATGTTATCATGACGCTTTTACTTCGTGTGGATGAAGTCCTCGGGATTTTATCCCTCGTCAGAAGAAAACACTAAAAGGAGGAGTTTGCTTTGGAGAGTTCCATCTACAAATTTTTTGCACGGATCTTCCATGCGCTTGCAGTTTGGTTTGATGCCAGCTTGTTCGGCAAGGCGTATAATGCATGCTGCGGTTTTCTGGGCAAATGTTTTCGCTATAGTGTTTTCGGTCGCTTTTTTGCAAGCGGGTTAAAAACGCAGGAGGCGTGGCATTCGAGCTTGTTATATCGCATACTGCATTTCCCGCTTAATTTTTGTCGCTATCTGGCGGGGAAATGGGGCGCATTTTGGGAACAAACAGCAGAAACAAGCAGAATGCTTGGCATCGTACAGCATTGGGAGCTGTTGAGCCTGCGAGTATATGGCATCGTACTTTTGAGCTTTGTGTTGGTGCATTTTATCCTGAATTTTATATTCTATTCTGTTTCTGTAACGATGTACCTGATCTATGGTGCATTGCTTGCATTGGCACTGCTTTTGATTCTCTTAAATCGTAGTTTAAAATCGTTGTTTAAGGGTAGCGCAATTTTGAAAATGTTTGGCGGATTATTCTGTGAAGTCAAAGAAGAATCCAGCCGATTATTCTTAAAAGATAAAGATGTGCTCGTTGGCGGTACGGTATTCGGTGCCTGCATTGGCGTTTTTTGTGCAGTTATGGCTATTTTATTGCCGCTTCGTATGTTTGTTTTGATTGTAGGCGGACTGTTTGGATTTTTGCTGGTTATGAAATATTTGGAACTGGGTGTATTCCTGACAGTCATTGGCGCACCGATTCTTCCGACAACACTTTTAGCAGGGCTTTGCTTTTTATGCGTGACGTCCTTGATATGGAAACTGATTACAGACCGTAATTTCCGCTTGCAAACATCCTCTTTGGATGTGTTTGTAATCTTTTTTTCAGGCGCACTGATCTTTGGCACAATCCAATCTTTTACCTTTATTAAAAGTGCGCAGATTCTTTTGATTTATCTTTCCTACATTTTGTTCTATTTCGTTTTGGTAGGAACGATTGATACGGCGAAAAAGTGGAAAGCACTGGTGGTTTCTTTTGTGATGTTTGGAACACTGGTGGCGCTTTATGGTGTTTTACAGAATTTTATCGGCGTTAGTTCAACACAGTCGTGGGTGGATGCCGAGATGTTTACAGCAATTAAAACCCGTGTGTATTCAACGTTCGATAACCCTAATGTTTTGGGCGAATTTTTGGTTATTATGATACCGACAACAGCAGCGCTTTTATGGGCGAATAAGAAACACGGACACAAAATGATTTATACATTCAGTATGCTTATGATGTGTGCGTGCATTGTCTTTACCTGGTCCCGTGGGGCCTGGCTGGGCGTTGCGATTGCCGTTGCATTGTTCTTGCTTGTGATGGACAAACGCTGGGGCTTAGTTGGTGTGTTGTGCCTGTTTGCCATCCCGGTTGTGCTCAGCATGGATAATCCCATCGTGGCACGTCTTTTGTCGATTGGCAATACAAAGGACACCTCGACGGCTTATCGTGTTTCCATCTGGCAGGCATCGGTTAACTTGATTGGAGATTTCTGGTTTTCCGGTATCGGCCTTGGTTCAGATGCATTTTCGATGATTTATCCCAAGTATGCGCTGGCTGGTGCAAATTTTGCACTCCATTCCCATAACCTGTTCCTCCAGATTTGGGTGGAAATGGGACTTTTCGGAATCGTATCTTTTATGGCTTTGGTTATCGCATTTATCCGACAGTCATTTTCGCTTTTGGTGTACAG
>JAZSOJ010000210.1:0-9367 GCA_045536855.1 Clostridia bacterium
ACCGGTATCTGCACCTACTGCGTACGCTGCAATTGCCATTGCCTCGATAATGGCATGTGGGTCACCTTCTAAGATACTTCTATCCATAAATGCACCCGGGTCACCCTCGTCGGCGTTACATGCAACATATTTGCCGTTAGAACCATCCGCACGGGCAGTAAACATCCATTTCATACCTGTCGAGAAACCTGCACCGCCACGGCCACGCAGACCGGAGTCTTTAATTACCTCGATAACCTCTTCCGGCGTCATCTCGGTCAGGACCTTGCCCAGTGCCTGATAGCCGTCAACAGCGATATACTCTTCAATGTTTTCCGGGTCAATCACGCCGCAATTACGGAGTGCAACACGGCGCTGTTTCTTATAAAAGTCAACCTCATAAAGAGATTTAATTCCGTCGTCCGTTACCGTTTCCTGGTAAAGCAGGCGGGAAACCACATTCCCCTTTGCTAAGTGCTCAGATACGATTTCCGCTACATCCTCAACCTGTACCATGCTGTAGAATGCGCCCTCCGGATATACGACAACGACCGGACCTAATGCACACAGACCGAAGCAACCGGTTTTGATCACCTGTACTTCTTCCGCCAGACCGTTTGCTTCCAGTTGCTTTTTAAATTCATCGATAATCTTTTGGCTGCCGGACGACGTACATCCCGTACCACCGCAGACCAAGACATGTGCTCTTGCACCTTTTTTCGGCGCAACTGCATTTTCGTCTATACGAAGATTAACGCAATCTTTCATTGATTCTCTGATTGTTCCAAGTTCCGCTAAACTCTTCATTCTCCGACCTCTTTTCCTCATTTCATTGTCTGATCAATTTCTATCCAAACCATAGAGCCAAACAGGGCTCACACGGCCCCCAATGCCGTAAGGATTACATATACTTTGCTAAAATGTCCTCGACATCTTCCGGTACCAAGCGACCATAAACATCATCGTTAACCGTCATAACCGGTGCAAGACCGCAAGCACCGATACAACGGGTTGCGTCAATGGAGAACTTGCCGTCCGGCGTGCACTCATTGACATCAATGCCAAGCTTTTCTTTGATTTTTTCCAAGATGTCACCGGAGCCTTTTACATAACACGCTGTACCCAGGCAAACACCAATCTTAAACTCACCCTTCGGCTGCGTGGAGAACTGCGTGTAAAACGTTACAACGCCATAAATTTCAGCCATCGTAATGCCCAAACCCTCAGAAATTCTTTGTTGCACCTCAATCGGCAGATAGCCGTAGATTTCCTGTGCTTCATGCAGAACGGGAATCAAGGCTCCGTCCTGTCCCTTATGATTTTCAATCACCTTTTGAAGCGCAGCTGCCTGCTCCGCCGTTTCATGGAATGCAATTACTGTTTTTTCGTTCAACTTGCATGCCTCCTTCTTCGCTCTAAACAACAAGTGCAATCACGCTCAGCATTTCACACCATAGTTGTTCTATTCTTTCTAAATTATAACACTTCAAAAGGCAAAAGTCTACATCATTTTGTGTTTTTTGATAAAAAAATAACATTCTTTTTAAGTTATCTGCAGGTTCCATTATAAAGTCGGAAACCGTCTGTTTTTACGCTGACCTTTCCGCTCTTATGACAACTCATCTCCATTGTTTTCTCATTACGTTACCATTATAGTAGACGGAAAACCAAAAACATTCATTATTTTTCTTGAAAGCAGGTTTGATTTTTCTTTTTTGCCCCATATTAATACTACAATCCTATGATCACGAGGTAATTCCATGAGAGCTCTTTTTTGTCTGTTCATCTGTTGTTTTTTGCTTCTCGGAGCATGTCGCACCATAGACAAGCCCGAAGAACAATCACCGTCTGCCACTTCGAATATGCCTGCGCCCAGCGCAACACCGAAGGAAGTTTTGCCGTTCGCCCAAGATGAAACACCCCTGCTTGATAAAAGTGAAAATCGCATATATAACCTTTGCCTCGCTGCACAAAGCATTCAAGGTCTAATCCTTTCTTCCGGAGAGATTTTTTCTTTTAATGAAACCGTCGGCAAACGAAGTCAGGAGACCGGCTATCGAAAAGCTCCTTCCATTGTAGACGGCGAAAAGCAAATGGAATATGGCGGCGGCGTTTGTCAACTTGCAACAACACTCCTTCGTGTTGCAAAAAAATCGAATCTTACGGTTTTAGAACGCCACGGCCACAAAAAAGAAGTTGCTTACGCCGAGCCCGGTACAGACGCAGCTGTCAGTTATGGTCTGCTTGACATGAAGTTCCAAAACACGCTTCCCCACGCCATTCGAATCCAGGTTGAAATCGCAGAAAACTGTGTGCGTGCAGAAATATTCCCTGTCTGAATCGAAAACGAACGAAAAATTATCAAATAACTATTTACACCTACCAATATTTTCGATATAATATAGGTATAAATTAGTAAACGGATAGGATGTGGCATTTTGTATCTTTTAGGACTTTTAAGACCTTTGCGACTTGGCAATATCGATATTGCGTCATTACTCATTCGTGCTGTCGTTGTCCTAATTGCCATTTCCGCACACGAACTCGCCCATGGATTTATAGCATATAAGCTCGGTGATCCTACCGCCAAATCAATGGGACGACTTTCACTCAACCCCCTGCGGCATTTGGATCCTATCGGTGCCATTTGTATGCTTTTGTTCGGTTTTGGTTGGGCAAAACCGGTTATGATTAATCCATACTACTTTAAGAAACCGAAACGGGATGCCGCTTTGGTTTCTCTTGCCGGTCCGCTTGCTAACTTTCTGTTGGCTTTTTTGGGCATCATCCTATTAAAGATATTAACGGTCGTTCCGGCCGGAGATCATATTTCTTTTTATATCATTCTCGCCGATATTCTTTCTGCCTTTATCGGTCTTAATATTGGTTTGGGTGTATTTAATTTGTTGCCTGTACCACCGTTAGACGGCTCGAAGATTTTTCTTTCTTTTCTGCCGAGCAGGCTCTACCACGACATTATGCGTTATGAGCATTTGGGCTGGCTGATTTTGGTGTTTGCGTTAGCTACCGATGTTTTAACGCCGATTCTTTCCGCCTTGCAACAAGGCGTTATTCAGGTACTTTTCTTTTTGGTAGGAGGGCTTTGATTTGGAAGAAAACCAGCTTTCGGTAAAACTGGAGGTCTTTGAAGGACCTCTCGAGCTTTTACTGCACCTACTGAAAAAGAATAAAGTCAGCATTTATGATATTCCAATTGTTAAAATCACGGCGCAGTATATGGAATACCTCAATGCCTATAAAGAGTTTGATATCGAGCTTTCCAGCGAATTTCTCCTGATGGCAACGGAACTTCTATTGATTAAATCAAAAATGCTTTTGCCTCGCCACGAAGAAGAGGAAGAAGATGACCCCAGAAAAGATCTGGTGGCACGATTGGAAGAGTATCAGAAAATCAAAAAGGCATCCGAGTTCCTGCGGGAGCACGAATTTGACGGGCATTTTCACTTTTTCAAACAACCGGATATCATCGAAAAACGTGCACCTGATTACAGCTCGCAGCAGTTTGATTTGGACAGGCTTTTAGAAGCATTTGCCGTTATTTTAGATAAAACCGAGCGAAAAGCGCCGCCCCCGAAAACCTCATTTTCCGGCATTGTCGGGCACGAAAAGGTTTCGGTCACCTCACGTGCGGACTATATCAAAGACCGCCTGAGTCGTGAAAAAAGCATTACTTTCACCGCTCTTTTTGAGGATATTAAAACCCGTCCTGCCCTGGTTGCAACGTTTCTTGCTTTACTTGAAATGATGAAACTCGAAATCGTTTATGTGGACACTACGGGTGACGAAATTATTATTACGAAGCTAAAAGATGGAGAGATTACCAATGAGTTTTAACATCAGCTCGATTATAGAGAGTATATTGTTTGCCGCCGGTGATAGCGTTTCCAAAAAAGAGCTGGCTGATATTTTAGAATTGACGGAAGAAGAAATTGAGGCGGAAGTGGAAAAACTTTCTGATTTCTATCGGGAAAACGAGCGTGGGTTGAAAATTATTTATTTAGAGGACGAATATCAACTCTGCACCGTTGAGCAAAATTACCGCTATGTGCAGGCACTTGCCGAACCACGCAGAAAGCAGATGCTTTCCCCCGCCGCACTCGAGACTCTTTCCATTGTTGCATATCATCAGCCGGTGACTCGCGGAAGCATCGAATATATTCGTGGCGTTAATTCCGACGGCCCGGTGAGCCGACTCGTCGAACGTGGCTTAATCGAGGAATGCGGAAGATTACACGCCCCGAAAAGTCCCATTCTTTATGTTACCACGCAGGAATTTTTGCGTAGTTTCGGTCTGTCTTCTCTGTCGGATTTACCGGACATTGAAACAGGCATCGGCGCACAAATTTCTGTCGACCATATTACTGTCGAAGATGAAGATGATCTGTCCGAAAATTTGTCTTTCTCTTTCGACGATGAAATGAATCAGGTGAGCGAATGATAATTGTTGCCTTGTTATTGGGCGTTCTCGTTTTGCTTTTCGCCCTACTTCTGTTTCTGCCGCTTTCTGTCGGTCTGGAATATTGGTATCAAGACGGCAAAACGCATGGTCTTTTGCGACTGCGTATTTTTGGCATTCCGCTGAAGTTTCGCATCCCTGTCAACGCAGATAAAAAATCGAAAGAAGAACAGCGCAAAAAAGATACGCCGAAGCAAACAAAGAAAAAACTGACTTTTTCCCGCTTGCGCTCCATTTTCTACGGATTGCGGGATGCGTATCAAAAAACAAAACCGGATATACGCAATCTTGTTCGTGATCTGCGCAAACAGCTGACCGTTGAGTCCCTGATGTTTCATCTGCACTTTGGGCTCGACAATGCGGCAAAAACCGGAATTGCAACCGGCGCCGCCTGGGCGTCATCTTCCTGTGCACTGTCTGTGGTTAATCAGATACTGAAAGTTGAGAACGCCGACCTCAATGTTGTTCCCGACTTCAATCAGGAATGTATGCGCTTTTATATCAAAAGTATATTCCGCTTCCGTCCGGTGCATATTATTAGCATCTGCATGCGAGCATTTAAGATCGTCAATTACTTTATCGAAGCGATAGAGGTTGAAGAATAAAATAGTACATGAAAATTAAAATAACAAAGAAAAGGCGGTGTCAGTTATGGCAGAACATCCGATCAAAGGTTTGATGGAAACAGCAATGAAAAGTATCAAAGATATGGTGGACGTAAACACCATCGTCGGTGATGCAGTAGAATCAAAAGACGGAACAGTAATTATCCCAATTTCAAAGGTTTCTTTCGGTTTTGGCGCAGGCGGTAGCGAATTTGGTAACCGGGCAAGCCTCGCTCCCGAAGCTAACGCAAACTTCGGCGGTGGCTCCGGTGGCGGTGCAAGCATTGAGCCGGTCGCATTTATGGTTGTCGGTCAGGGACAGATTAAACTTCTTCCGATGGAGAAGAACTCTTCTCCGATTGAAGATGTGATTGAAAAAGTCCCGTCTCTTTTAGATAAGCTTTCCGATTTGTTCAAGAAAAAAGACGGTAAAGGAAAGAAAGAGAAAAAAGATGGAGACGTAACCGTTGAAACGGTTGAAACCGTTACTTTCTCCGAAGAAGCGTAAATAATCAAATAAAAGCTGTATTTGCCCCTCGGCAATACAGCTTTTATTTTTCTCCGCCTTTATTCTTTAAAGAATGAGTCTGCAGGTTTTTTATGTCTTTCTTTCGGATTAATACCGGAGAGTTCTGTATCCATCATCATAATTCCACGTTGCACGGAAAAATGTCCGAATTTTTCTCTTATTTTATCAATTGCTCTTTCTTCCTGTTCCTGACGTTTTGTCTTCGTATGGTCTGCGAACAAAGAGAGTTGCTCCGCTCCACCATGTGAAAGTTCACAAGCGCGTACCCCTATCAATCGAAGCGGCCGGCGGGTAAATCCGCTGGTCCGATACAAACTCCATGCCTTGTCAAACAAAACACCCGATACACAGGACTCATAATCTAATTTTCCCTGACGGTCAATCGTGTGGAGCAAAGAATCCCGCAAGGTAATTTGCACGGTTGAGCACAACAAGTTTTGCTCTCTCAGCCTTGCGGCCACACTCTCACAAAGCACATATAGGGTGATTTTAATCTCTTCCTCCGTTGCCAGGTCATGTGGTGTGGTTGTGCTGTTGCCTATGGACTTAACCTCTCGTTCCTCCTCCAGTTTCGCCACAGGAGAATCATCATTTCCGTTTGCATATTCCCAAAGCATGCCACCGTTTTTCCCCATATTCCTGCGAAGCATTTCCTGCTCCGCCAAAGCCAAATCGCCAATGGTTTCAATTCCGTGCATTTGCAAACGCTTGCGTGTTGCACTGCCAACAAATAAAAGTTCTCCTACCGGAAGCGGCCACACCTTTTCCTTGAAATTTTCTCTGCTGATATGTGTTGTGGCGTCCGGTTTTTTCATATCCGAGCCGAGTTTTGCAAAAATTTTATTAAAACTTACACCGACCGATGCGCTAAGCCCCAGTTCCTCACGGATTCTGCGTCGGATTTCATCGGCTATCATCACACCGTTTCCCCCAAAATGCGGACTGTTTGTCACGTCCAGCCAACACTCATCCAGGCCAAAACTTTCCACCCGTTCGGTATAATTTGCATAGATTTCTTTCGCTAAAACCGAGTATTTCTGATATAGATCAAAATGCGGGGGAACAAATAGAATTTCCGGACATTTGCTTCTCGCTTGCCATAACGGCTCGCCCGTTTTTACCCCGAATCTTTTTGCCGCTTCGCTTTTGGCAAGCACAATTCCATGTCTCTTTTCTGCATCGCCCACGACAGCAATTGCTTCGCCTTGCCACTCCGGATGATGCCGGCACTCAACATTAGCATAAAAATTATTCATATCCACGTGCAAAATCGTTCGTTCCAACACAACACCTCCCTTTGGAACGTTTGTTCTGTTTTTATTATACCCTATTTGTTTTATCATGTAAAGAGGAAAAATCTGAAATGAAGCAGATTTGTTGCTTGCCAAAAACACAAGGACACGCTATAATAATACATAAGAAAACATCAGGAGGCGTGCTTATGACCACACTCAAAAATGCACTCGCTCTGTCACACGAATCCATCAAAAAGGTGCTCGCACCGGGGGATACCGCTGTGGACGCAACCTGCGGCAACGGTCACGACACACTCTTTTTATCAGAAATAGTCGGAAAAAACGGACGAGTGTTTGCCTTTGATATTCAAAAGGAAGCCATTGATTCTACCCGCACATATCTTGTCCGGCAAAATGCACCCGACAATACCACGCTGATTTTAGACGGGCACGAGCAGATGGAAAACTACATCAAGGAAGGCGTTCGTGCCGTAATGTTTAATTTTGGCTATCTCCCCGGCGGAGATCATCAAAAAGCAACGCAAAAGGAAACCAGTGTTTCGGCAGTTCAATCTGCGATGCGCCTCGTCTCCCCCGGTGGAATCATTACACTTTGCATCTATTCGGGCGGGGATACAGGTTTTGAGGAACGTGATCACCTACTCGCCTTTTGCAAAAGCATAAATCCCAAGGAATTTTCTGTTCTTTCCCATGAATTTATCAATCAGGCAAACAATCCCCCGATGTTGGTTTGCATTGAAAAAAAATAATACCCGTTTTCTTTCCTTTTTAAATAAAAGCAAAATGAGTTTTTAGAAAATGAACTCTTTTTGCTTTTTTTATTTTCTTTTTTTGCTTTCTCGCCCCACAAACCGCACAGTTGACGTAAAACACAATATGTAGTATTTGAAAAGATGGTTTAGACACAAAATATGGCAGAAAACAGCATTGACTTTCTTTTGAAATTTCATATAATTATTAGTACACGCTCCAAAAAAAGCGAACAAAAAAAGAACCACAGCGGATGGAGAGAAGCATATGCCACATATACTGGGATTACAGAAATTAACGCTTTTGGATTTTCCGGAACACACTGCCTGCACTGTTTTTTTGGGCGGTTGCAATTTCCGTTGTCCGTTTTGCCACAATCGTTCTTTGGTTGTGAATCCGGACTTTTCCTCTGCCCTTTCAGAAGAAGAGTTCTTTTCTTTTCTACAAAAGAGGCAAGGCTTGTTAGACGGCGTTTGCATCACGGGCGGCGAACCGCTTTTGCAGTCTGACCTGCCTGATTTTATTAGGCGCATCAAGGACCTCGGTTATCGTGTGAAATTGGATACCAACGGCTCGATGCCGGACCGTCTGCGCTTACTTTTAGAGAATCATATGGTTGATTATGTGGCAATGGATATCAAAAACTCACAGAAACGCTACGCAGAAACCGTTGGAATTGAGTCTTTCGATATCGAGCCGGCAAAGGAAAGTGTCACTCTTCTTTTATCTGATATCATTCCTTACGAATTCCGCACGACTTTGGTGCGCGAATTTCATACACCACAAGATATTGCGGAAATCGGCGAGTGGATACAAGGCGCAAAAAGGTACTTCCTGCAAAGCTTTAAAGATTCCGGCGATTTGATATCCGCAGGTCTTTCCGGGCTGACAGCGAGCGAAACAGAGACGTTTTTAGAGCTTATAAAGCCCTTTGTCCCCTCAGCATCCATTCGTGGATAAGAACAAAAATATACAACATATTGCGTTTTAAAAATTTTTTCAAACTATATATTGATTTTTCTGTTTTGGTGTGGTATACTGTATCCATAACGGCAAAAATCGACAGAAAAATTTATGGAAGAAGGAGAAATGACTATGTATCAGGTAACAAAGCGTGACGGAAAAACTACAGATTTTGACATTCAAAAAATTTGTGCCGCCATCACCAAGGCGTTTGAGGCACAGGATAAACAGTATCATCCCACAACCATCGATTTGCTCGCTCTTAAGGTAACCTCGGATTTCGAGCCGAAAATTAAAGACGGTAAAATCGCTGTGGAAGATATTCAGGACAGCGTAGAAAGTGTACTGATTCAGGCAGGCTATGCAGACATCGCCAAGGCATACATTCTCTACCGCAGACAACGTGAAAAAATCCGTAATATGAAGTCCACCATTTTGGACTACAAAGAATTGGTAGACAGCTATGTTAAGGTTACGGACTGGCGTGTTAAGGAGAACTCTACCGTTACTTATTCTGTCGGCGGTCTCATTTTGAGCAACAGCGGTGCCATCACTGCAAACTACTGGCTCTCTGAAATCTATGACGATGAAATTGCAAATGCACATAGAAACGCAGATATCCACCTGCACGACCTTTCCATGCTGACGGGTTACTGTGCCGGCTGGTCCTTAAAGCAATTGATTCAGGAAGGTCTGGGCGGCATTTCCGGAAAGATTACTTCTTCTCCGGCAAGCCACTTGGCAACACTCTGTAACCAGATGGTTAACTTCTTGGGTATCATGCAGAACGAGTGGGCAGGTGCTCAGG
>JAZSOJ010000203.1:0-15303 GCA_045536855.1 Clostridia bacterium
GCGGAAAGAAGATTTCTGTTTTTTGCGGAAGCGGAAATAATGGCGGCGATGGTTTTGCAATTGCTCGTTTGTTGTCTTTGCGTGGGGCGACTGTTACGGTTGTAGTTGCCGAAAAGCAAGCGAAACGTACAGAAAACGCACAGAAAAACTATGAGCTCTGCAAAAGTTTTGGCATACCGATTGTTCTGTACCGTGAGTATCAAGACTCCTGTGATATCGCAATCGATGCACTTTATGGGATTGGTTTTAGAGGAGAACTTTCAGCAGAAGATAAGAAAATGACGGAGACGATACGCAAGGCTCCCTTTGTTGCATCTGTGGATGCACCAAGCGGAACGAAAATGAACGACGGTTGCATTACAGAATCTTGCGTAAGAGCAGATCTGACCATTACTTTTGGGCATGCGAAGTTGGGCCACTTTCTCTATCCGGCAAAAGAAATGGTAGGGAAACTGGTTGTTTCTCCAATTTCGGTGCCGTCTTATGTGTGGGAACAAAGCGATGATAGCTATGAGGCGATTGACGAAAACATTTTTCAGTTTCTTCCGCCCCGTACCGCAGATTCGCACAAGGGAAGTTACGGGAAAGTACTTGTTGTTGGTGGCTCCGAGGGAATGTGCGGAGCGGCTGTTATGGCCTCGCAGGCAGTCCTAAAAAGCGGTGCAGGAATGGCCACTTTGGCAGTGCCCGATGTGATTAAAGAGATCGCCATGAAAAAACTGACAGAGATTATGGTTATGCCGCTGAAAAGTTGTGACGGGAAAATCGAGGGCGGTGAAGCAAGCGGCATTTTGGAAAAACTAAAAGCCCAGGATGTATTGTTATTGGGTTGCGGTTTGGGAAGAAGCGCAGAGATTACCGCATTTGTCGGAAAACTTGTACAAGACAGCGGAAAGCCAATGGTGATTGATGCGGATGCAATCAATGCGATTGCAGAGAATGTAGATATATTGAAACAGAAAAAGGCGCCTGCGGTTTTGACGCCGCATCCGCTGGAGTTTTCCCGCTTGCTGGGAAAACCTTACGAAGAATGGAAGACAGAGAGAGTTGATATTGCCAAGCGGTTTGCGGTGGACTATGATGTGGTGCTGGTCTTAAAAGGTGCAGACAGCATTGTTGCCTGTCCAAACGGCAAGGTTTATATTAACACAATCAGCAATTGCGGGATGGCAACTGCGGGAAGTGGGGATGTGTTGGCAGGCATGATCGCCGGGCTTCTCGCCCAGGGCACATCACCGGTGTATGCGGCGACAGTTGGTGTGCATTTACACACCTTGTGTGGGAATCTGGCAGAGAAGAAGGTTGGGACCTATTCTATGATGGCCGGTGATCTTTTAGAGATGATTCCGAACGCATTTTATGCGGCGACAAATCAAAAGGAGTGAGATGTTGTGCGAAAGTGTAGGCAATGCGTGCTTACACTAATGATAATTTTCTGCCTGAGTGGTTGCAGTTCCGGATTTTTGATGACGGATAGCGAGGCAGGAATCTATGAGAAAATTCATCATTATTACCAAAAAATGGCCTCTTATTCTGCACGCTTGCGGATGCGGGTTTATGGAAATAAGACCGAAAACATATATGAAGTGGAGCAGTATGTCAAGGGTTCAGATAAAAGTCTGTTACGCATTACCGCACCCGAGGATATTGCGGGGGTGGAAACGGTAACCAATGGAGAAAACATGGTAGTGCGCAAAGGAAAAGCGGATGCACATGCTTTGGTTCTTTCTGCGCAAAAAGAATTGGATATTTGTTTTCTCGGTACGTTTTTGAGATATTATTATCATTCGGAGGAAACCGCTGTCAGCGTGAGTTCTTCGGGCGATAGCGGAGGAACAACGCTTTTAGAAACCAATTTGCCGCAGGTTGAGGAGGGCAAGTGTAGGGCGACGCTTTTAGTTGACAATAAAACGCTTGCACCAAAAAGTATTACCGTCTATGATGCAGGTGGAAATATAAAACTTTTGGCTGAATTTACGGAGTTTGTCTATAATGATGCAATAGATGATATAATATTTGAGATGGAGAGTTGACGAATGCAAACAGAAAATGCACGATCAAGAGCATGGGTAGAAATTGACCTGGATGCAATTGCACATAATGTGCGGGAAATGAAAAAAATGCTTTCGGAACCGACAAAATTGATGGCGGTTGTCAAAGCAAATGCCTATGGTCACGGCGTGATTCCGGTGACGAAAGCGGCGCTTGCAGCCGGTGCGGACGTTTTAGGTGTTGCTACAGCAGAAGAGGCGCTTACTTTGCGAGCACACGGCATTGATGCACCAATTTTGATTCTGGGAATCACATCAGTCAAATATGCACAGGCTTTTGTAGAGAACAACATTACGGTCACGGTGGACTCATACGAGCAGGCGAAAGCACTTTCTGAGGTGGCGCTAAAGCTCGGGAAAAAACTAAACATCCATCTGGCGGTGGACACGGGAATGTCTCGCATCGGCTTTGACGTTTCTGATTCTGCAGTTTGTGAGATGTTAGATATTGCAAAATTACCGGGCGTTTTTATCGAGGGAATATTTACTCATTTTGCCAAGGCGGACGAGACAGATAAAAGCAGTACTCACGAGCAGTTTGCGAAGTTTTCATGGATCTGCGAGGAGCTTTTATCCCAGGGCGTCGAAATACCTGTAAAACACGTTTCAAATAGTGCCGCTACGATTGATTGTCCGGAATATCATCTGGATATGGTGCGTGTCGGCATAGCGATTTATGGTTGTTATCCGTCAGAAGAGGTTAACTGTGCCAATGCAGAACTGATTCCGGCGATGTCTTTTCGGTCCCGCATTGTCAGAATTGATACCAAACCGGCGGGGACGCAAGTCAGTTACGGAGGTATTTATCAGACGGATACGGAAACAATCGTTGCAACTGTTTCTGTTGGCTATGCAGACGGATATATGCGCAATTTGTCGAACCATGTTGAAATGCTGGTGGGTGACATACGTGTTCCGCAAATTGGTAGAATTTGCATGGACCAGTGTATGATTGATGTAACGGATGTCCATACTATAGCTGTCGGCGACGAAGTGATTTTATTTGGAAGGAGCGATACACAAACAATTAAGGCGGCAGATTTGGCAAAATGTATGGGCACCATTGATTATGAACTTCTTTGTGCAATCGGCGAAAGAGTACCACGGATTTACTTAAAAGACGGAAATGTAATAGACGAAGACATATAAAACAAGAAGCGAACGGAAAAATATTTTATATTTTTGTAGCTTTTGTAAATACTAATGCATAGAATGGAATAAAACGTCTGTGCCGCAGGGGACATAGACGGAATGCAAAATCCGAAAGGATTTGGTAAATACAAAATGGCTGCAACGGGTGCTTTTGCTTTCATATGCAACATTTCGCAAAGAAGATACGTCTACTAATTGTGGGCGGAATTTCAACGAATGGGGGCTTGGCTATTTTGTCACAACTAAGGAAAGTATTGATAACCGTTCCGGACCATCTTTTAGAGCAGGTAGACCATTATGTCGGACAGGAAAAAACAAACCGCAGTGAGTTTGTGCGTGAGGCAATGCGTCGTTACCTGGACGAAAAGCAAAAAGCTACGCTGAGAGAAGAAATGCAGAAGGGTTATCAGGAGATGGCGGAGCTGAACCTGAGCATCGCCACGATGTGTTTTGAGGCGGAAGAAGAGCAATTTTCTGCCTATGAGGAAAAATTGGCGGAGTGTGAATAAGCGTGGTTGTGAAACGTGGAGATATTTTTTATGCAGACTTAAGCCCGGTGGTTGGTTCAGAGCAGGGCGGCATCAGGCCTGTTTTGGTGGTGCAGAATGATGTAGGAAATAAGTTTTCGCCTACCGTCATCATTGCTGCGGTAACATCTCAGATTAACAAGGCAAAGTTGCCGACGCATATTGAAATAGCAGCGGACGATTACGGACTGGTAAAGGATTCCGTAATTTTAACGGAGCAAATCAGAACGATTGATAAAAAGAGACTGAGAGAACGGATCGGCCGCTTGGATGACGAAGTGATGGACAAGGTCAGTCATGCATTGTCTGTCAGTTTTGGGCTGATAGAGCTGTAAGATAATTAATTTGGTTGGCAGATACATGAGAAAAATGACAAAGGAGAGAATGACATGAGAAGAAAGGTATTGGTGTGGACGGTAGCAATATTAGCAATATGTGTGGTGTGTGGCGGAATTTTTGTTTCCGCACAGCCGGGTGACAACAGCGACCCAATTGTGACCAAAAGCTATGTGGATCAGGAAATTTCAGAAGTCAAAAGCTATGTGGACCAAAAGACGGAAGGGCTGAGCGGTGCAGGAAGTAACACCCAAACGCCGTCTGCGAGCGGTGTGAGTGCAAGCTATCAGGTGCTCAATGTAACGAAAGGTCAGAAAATGACCCTCGGTGAGGGAACGGAATTTATCCTGCGTGCAGGAAAGGCCGAGATCTTTTCTACCGAAAGAGGCGGAATTGCTGATACTACCGCCGGAGTTGATTTAGAAAACGGCACAAGCGTTCCGTCCAACCATCTTCTGATTGTTCCTCGTGCTGACGGACGAGGGTTTGTTGCGGAAACTGATGTTATTGTTATGGTGAGAGGCAGTTATCAGGCGAAATAAAAATCAAAAAACTTAAAAGGTTGCCTTTGGCAACCTTTTTGTTTTGTCATAAGAAAATAATCAATCGAATACAATGAAACGAAGACAAAAAAGGCGGTGAAGCCATGATTCTGATCTTAAAAAAGTGGAATGTCTGTTTGATTTTTGCGATTATGCTGGTGCTGGTGTATTCGGCGGGCCTTTTTATGGACACCTTGCTTGGTGCGCAAAGTGCTTCCATTCCGGCTTATGGAAAACGGGTGGTAATCGATGCCGGACACGGCGAGCCGGATGGCGGTGCCCAAGGGAGCAGTGGAGTAAAAGAGCAGGAGTTAAATCTTGCAGTGGCTACCCATTTACAGCATTTTCTGGAACAAAGCGGTGTAGAGGTTGTTATGACACGGGCAGACGACGCAGGTCTTTCCGATACGGATGGTTCATTTCACAAACGAGCAGACATGAAGCAACGGGAAAAGATGATGAATGAGTCGGATGCCGACTTGTTTTTAAGCATCCATATGAACCGTTTTTCAGAATCAAAATATAGCGGCCCGCAAGTTTTTTATGCGCCAAACAGCGATGACAGTAAACGTTTCGCAGAGATTCTCCAACAAGAATTGATCAGCGTTCTTTCGCCACCTTCCCAAAGAGAAATTAAGCGGGCGGGTGGTGATATTTATTTATTAAAAAAAGCCAAAATTCCGTCTGCTTTAGCAGAATGCGGTTTTCTTTCCAATCCGGAAGAAGAAGCAAAATTAAACGATGATGCCTATCGCAGGGAGATTGCTTGGGCGCTCTATTCCGGGATTGTGAAGTATTTTTCCGGTGAGTAAAAAAAATATGTAAAAATCAAAAAAAATACTTGCCAAATAAAATTTTATGTGTTATAATCTCTCTGTTGCATATTGGAATTGGTTGAAAGAGGTGAAACAGATGAAAGAAGGAATCCATCCTGATTATAAGCAGACGACGATTAAATGTGCCTGCGGTGAAGTGATTGAAACGGGTTCTACGAAAGAGGACATCACGGTTGAAATTTGCTCCAAATGCCATCCGTTCTTTACCGGCAAGCAGAAATTGGTTGATACCGGTGGTCGTGTAGAGAAGTTCAGAAAGAGATTCGGAATGCAGGACTAAGTCTCTTATTTTGTATAAGGGCTGCGTTGGTGCGCCCTTATACTTCTATTGCTATGTATAAGATTTACAGATAGATACGACTCTGACGGAGGTGTGAATATGTTAGTAGCGGTTCAAATCTTGCATGTGATTATTGCTCTCGTGCTGGTTGTTGTTGTTCTGTTCCAGTCCGGAAAATCGGCTGGTTTGTCTGGTTCCATCGCCGGCGGTGCGGATACATTTTTTGGAAAAAATAAGGGAAAGACGATTGATGCAATTTTGGAAAAATGGACTTCGGTAGTTGCAATTTTATTCCTTATTACGTCGATTATCCTGTTTTTTGTTCATTAATTAAAAATTTGCATGAGAATAAGCCGTTTCGCATAAATTGCGAAATGGCTTTTGTTTTTTGGGGTATACTATTGGCAAAAGGAGGTGCGGCTTATGACGCAGAAAGAAAAAGTTTTAAAATTTTTGGAAGAAGCGGCAGAGGTACCGCTTCTCTTTGAGGAATTGGTTGTCTTGTTGGGTGTTCCGGAAAATGAGAAAGGAACACTTTTGCAAATTTTGAATGAGCTTTGTAAAGAGGCACTGGTAATTCGAACAAAGAAAAAACGCTATGCTGCCGCAACAAAAATGGGATACTTAAAGGGCCGATTTGTAGGCACGACACGTGGATTCGGCTTTGTTGAAATAGAAGGAGAAGAAGATCTGTTTATTGCTCCGGATGCCACCGGGGGCGCACTTCACGGGGATCTTGTCCTTGCGAAAAAGAATCGTATATCAGCAGATGGGAAACGGGCAGAGGGCGTGGTTGTTTCCGTGCTTTCCCGCACGAGAACAACGTGGGTAGGAAGGTTTGAAAAACACGGTGAGTCCGGATTTGTGGTGCCTGATGATCGTCGTATCCCGATTGATTTATATATCCGAAAATCAGATTCTTGCGAAGCGAAAGACGGCGATAAAGTTGTGGCAGAGCTTGTCCGCTGGGATGGAAGTTCACGACATCCGGAGGGAAGAATTACGGAAGTTCTGGGAAATCGCTTTGCATTGGGCGTCGATATTTTATCTGTCATTCGGGCACATGGAATTTCCGAGCGGTTCCCGTTGCGTGTACTGGAAGAAGCAAAAATGGTGGCGTCGCAGGGCGTGATTTGTGATGATTCCCGTACGGATTTTCGTGAGCGGCTGATCATCACGATTGATGGTGCTGATGCGAAAGATTTAGACGATGCAGTGGAAGCGGAAAAGCTTTCGAACGGTAATTTTCGCTTAGGTGTCCATATTGCCGATGTGGGAAATTATGTGCCCCGTGGATCAGCATTGGATCAAGAAGCGTTTGTCCGTGGTACAAGCGTATATTTGGTGGATCGTGTTGTTCCGATGTTGCCGGTTGAATTGTCCAACGGCATTTGCAGTTTGTCGGCGGGTGAGGACCGCCTGACACTTTCGATTCTTATGGAAATCGATGTAAGCGGGATGGTGGTATCGCATGAAATCAAAAAAGGAATCATTCGCTCCTCTGCCCGAATGACATATGATGAGGTCACATCCATACTGTCAGGGGATCAAACCCTTTGTGCAAAGTATTCCAACTTGGTGGGAATGTTGCATACGATGGAAGAACTGTCGGAACTGCTCCGCAAAAAGCGTGTGGCACGGGGAAGCATTGATTTTGATTTCCCGGAGGCGAAAATCATATTGGATGATGAAGGAAGTCCCATAGAAATTAAAAAATATGAACAGACTGTGTCGAATCAAATCATTGAGTCGTTTATGCTTTGTGCCAATGAGACGATTGCGGAGGACTTTTTCTTCCGTGAAATTCCGTTTGTTTATCGTGTGCACGAACGCCCGTCAGAAGACAAAACGACGGAATTTGCAGAGTTTGTCAAAGCCTTAGGCTATATCATTAAGCGTACAAACAGTGGAATTCATCCGAAAGAATTCCAAAAGCTCTTGGCGGAAATCAAAGAAACAAAAGAAGAGAGGATCATCAGTACGGTAATGCTGCGCTCGTTGATGAAAGCGCATTATAGTGAGGAAAACTTAGGCCACTTTGGTCTGGCAGCCAAATACTATTGCCATTTTACCTCTCCGATTCGACGCTATCCGGACCTTGTGATTCATCGTATCATTGGAGATGTGCTGACAGGGCGGGATATCGATACAGAGGAGCTGATTGCGTTTGTCGGCGCTGCCGCAACACAGTCGAGCGAACGTGAAGTCTGCGCTATGGAGGCTGAGCGTGAGACCAACGATATGAAAAAAGCCGAGTATATGTCAAAACATCTGGGCGAGGTGTTTGAGGGGGTCATTTCCTCTGTGACTTCGTTTGGCATGTTTGTTGAACTCGAAAATACAGTCGAGGGTTTAGTGCGCATGGCAGATTTGGATGATGATTATTATCTTTTTGATGAAAAACGTCGGGTGCTGTTCGGAAAACATACGGGAAAAGAATATTGTATTGGCGACAGTATTACAGTTATGGTTGCAAGAGCGAGCGCAGAGGCCGGAGAAATTGATTTTGTACTTGCCGAAAAAGACGGGGAGTCACCGCTTGCTAAGATGAGTCATCGCCCCGTGCCGAAGTCTGCCAAAGAGCGTGCGAAAAGCAAGCATCTTTCGGGCAAAAAAAAGGGAAAATCAAAGCCCTATATGAAGAAAAAAACGAAAAGAAAAGATAGGACAAATTAGTTGACAATAAAATTTAACTTTGATATAATCAAGCCATATCATGAAAGGGGAGAATGATTATGTTTACACCGGATATGATTTCTACATTGTACGTATCGAAAGAGCATGGAGATGATCTGCGCAACTTTGGCTTTAGCCCGGATACAACCTACCGTGCAGAAGGCCCGCTGCAGACACTTGAAAAGGCTCTTTTTTATGTTACGGAGCTTCGTGTAAATGGACATGACCAGCCGGTTACCATTATTATTATGGATGAGGAATATGAAATTACTTCGCCTATTGTACTGACACCTGAGATGCACAGCGTTACGATCCGACCGATGACCAAAACGGTCTTTACGGGAGGATTTCAAATTAAAGGATTTAAAAAGGACGTTTTCAATGGAAAAGAGTGCTTTAGTGCACCGGTTCCTGAAATTAAAGAAAAGGGGATCTGGTTTACTGATCTTTATGTGGATGATGAGCGAGCACAGTTTACGAGATATCCCAAAGAGGGAACGCTTGAGCCGGAAGGCGTAGAAAATGATGATGAAGCACTTTTTACTTCTGTTTCTTGGTTTACCGCAAAGAAAGAGGATTTAGAGGTAATTTCAAAATTTAAAAATTTTGACGATTGCTTCATCAGTTATAATCATCATTGGGTTGATGAACATACGCCGATTAAGAGTTTTGATTCAGAAAGCGGAAAGGTTGAGTTTGCGTATCCGTCAAGATATTGTCTTTGCCCCAGCCAACCGCATATGGCATTACACTATATGATTGAGAATGTGGCGGAAAGCTTTGAAAATCCGAATGAATGGTATTTAGACCGTGAGACAGCAATGGTCTACTACATTCCACGCAATGAAAATCAAACACCGGAGAACATCAAAGTGGTCGCTCCGCTGACAGATAAATTATTTATCTTACAGGGTAAGAGAGATAAAAAGCTTTCTTATGTGCGTTTTGAGGATGTAGAATTTGCGTATACCAAGGGCGACTATAAAAGTAAGGATGTAGACCCTGTGACAGGTGAAATTACATATAAAGCTTCGGACGACCAATCGGTGGCACACGCACACGGTTCGATTGAATTTTACTATACGCATAATTGCGGTATTGAAAATTGTAAACTGTACTGTCTGGGCGTTCATGCCATAAAGGTAAACGAAGGTTGTACCAGTACTAAAATCTGTAGTAATCGTATTCATGTGATTGGCGCCGGTGCGATTAACGTTGGTGGCGAAGGATATGTTTTTGATGCGGATGGAAATGCGACGCTGGATGAACTCAAACAGAACAGCGGAAACACCATTAAAAATAACCGTATTGACAAATGTGGCAGACGTTATTTTGCCGCTTGCGGTATTTTGATCAAACATTCCTTTGATAATTACGTTGGTCACAACGAGATTTCAAATCTATACTATAGCGGTATTTCGGTCGGTTGGCTCTGGGGCTATCAACCGTCAGTGACCCGTGATAACCTGATTGAAAAGAATTTGATTTATAATATTGGGGGCGGAGCTCTTTCTGATATGGGCGGTATTTATACGCTCGGAAAGCAACCGGGAACGGTTGTCCGCGGCAATGTTATCCATGACGTTCAGGCAAGTCACTATGGGGCATGGGGAATTTATTGCGATGAAGGCTCAAGCTACATCACGGTGGAAAAAAATCTTTGTTATAACATTGGAAAAGAAGGTTTCAACCAGCATGTTGGCCAAATGAATACGATTCGAAACAATATTTTTGTAAAGACGGGAAGATCTTCGGCTCGTGTTGCGCTCTGGCACATTAACAACCGTGCGATCTTCGAAAAGAATATTTTGGTGACGGACGGAAGCGCTTCCTTTACATCTATGATTGGCCACGACATTGTTGCGCCGAATCAGATCATATCAACCTACAACCTGCATTATAATATGTCCGGTCCGGTTTTTGCAATGGGAGAAAAAGAGAAAATCTCATTGGAAGAATTCCAGACGGTCTATGGAAATGACAGATATTCTATTATTGGAGACCCGTTGTTTGTTGATTATGAAAACAATGATTTTCGTCTGAAACCGGATTCTCCGGCATACAAAATCGGTTTTCGTGATATTGATTTTTCCGGTGTGGGAATTCAAAAATAAAGAAAGAAGAAGACACGCATTGATTTAGAATCAATGCGTGTCTTCTTGATTTGCCTTTTGAAATGAGACTTTTGATTTCATAAATCAAAGGGGATGTAACATATGCCACATCCCCTTTATTCAGTTATTTTCTGTTTTTGTCAGCATATTCTCAATAAAGATCCCATATCCACGGGTTGGGTCATTGACAAATACATGGGTTACAGCACCCACGAGCTTACCCTCCTGAATAATGGGTGAGCCACTCATTCCCTGCACAATTCCGCCTGTTTTCTGGATAAGGTCGGGGTCCGTCACACAAATCACCATATTTTTTCCGTCGGAATTTCCATACTTTAATACTCGTTGTATTTCAATGTCATATTCCTTGACCCCGTCTTCATCAATACACGAAAGAATGGTTGCCTTTCCTTCTTTTACCTGACTTGCAGAAGCGACAGGAAGGCTTTCTTTCTCTGTATCAAACTCTCCCGGATTTAAGGAACCGAAAAGTCCTTTTGCGGTGTTTTCTTTTATGACGCCGATGTCGTTTTCTGTGCCGTAAAACATCCCTTTGAGTTCTCCCGGTTCACCACGGATTCCTTTTTTAATATGATATACGGACGCCTTGGTTATGCTACCCGATAAAACGGGCATCAATGTGCCGCTTCCTGAATCAGAGATGGGGTGTCCCAGTGCGCCGAAAGAACCGGTGTTTTTGTCGTAAAAGGTCAGTGTTCCGATGCCGGCGGTTGAGTCGCGCACCCAAAGACCGAGTTTATAGCCGTTTTCAGTGTGGACCGGAGTAACCGTCTTTTCAAACTGTTTTCCGGCACGGGAAACGGTGAGAATAATTGCGTTTTTTTCGCCACCTTCTACCAGGTCGGCGAGTTGTTCGGTGTTTGAAAGGGGAGTGCCATTGGCAGATAACAGGATATCGCCGCTTTCGATGCCGGATTCATGGGATGGATTTCTTGTTTTTCCGTTTTCGTCAACGAGCTCCGAGGTGCCGACACAAACCAAACCTTCGGTGAAGATTTTGATTCCGATGGTATTTCCGCAGGGTACCAGCTCGATTGGATTACGGACGTCGACGGAAATCTGCCGTACGGGAATCATGCCAAACAGTTTGAGTTGCGCCTCATAACTTTTTTGGGAAATTTGTCCCTTTGCTTTAGCATAGGCAGAATCATTTTGAATCGTTCCGTTTTCTTCCAACACGCCGCCGAAGGCTGCCGGAACACCAATGGTGTACGGCGAGGAGGTTTCAGAATGGAAACGTTCCCCCTCGAATATCTGAATGCGGTCGGGATACTTAAAATTACATTCTGCGATCAGACCGATGATGAGTCCTGTGATTAAACAGGAGAAAATAATCAGGCGTTTTTTGCCTGAAATCGTGCTTCGCAATTTCTTCCCTCCCAAAGTCAATCGATGGGGCTCGGTCTTCCGCGCCCAATTTTAGATTAACCTCGTTTTTCGGGAATATGCCCGTTAAAAATTCGTTTGCCTGCCAAATTCATCTAAAGAACGGAAAACATAGCCATCGGCTTTTAAATCTTTGATGACACGATCTAACACATTTGCGTTATCTTTTGAAACTGCGTGCAGAAGTAACACGCATCCGTCATGAACACCATTTGTAATTGTTTGATAGGCGTAGTCAACGCCTCTTTGCTTATTGACATCCCAATCCTGATATGCAAAACTCCAAAACACGCTGGTATAGCCTAAATCATTGGAAAGCGAAAGCGTGCGTTCGGAGTATTCTCCTTTGGGAGGGCGAATGTATTTCATATTTATTCCAAATAATTCAAAAAAACGTTGATTTAAATCGGTGATTTCCTTTTTGAGTTTTTCATCATCTGTAACTTGCGGCATGGAAGGATGGTGAACGGTATGATTGCCGACAATATGTCCTTCTTTTACCATGCGTTCCACCAGTTCGGTTTCCTTTTCCAGATATGGTCCCGTAATGAAAAATGCGGCTTTTACATCATTTTCTTTGAGCACATCTAAAATCTGAGCCGTATAGCCGTTTTCATATCCTTCATCAAACGTGAGGTATAAACTGCGGGGGATCTGATCTAAATAATAGGCATGTTGTTTTTCCATCAAAGCTTTTGTTTCCGGCAAAATTTCAGGAGGAGCTTTGACATTTTTTTTCAGACCCCAACCGAATGCTTTGTTTGAGTAGATGCCGGAACCGCTTGCGGCGACACTTTTTACATTTTCAGGCGCAGTGATTTCGTCTTCGGGTGTGGAAGCGCAAGCACAAAGGCTTAAAACAATGCAAAGTAAAAAAATTACTTTTTTCATATACAAGCCATCCTTTTTAATAGCATTTCATGTTTAATATATTTTATGAAAAAGAATTTTAGTATAAGATCTAAAATATTACAAAATTCGACGTTTGCATCTTTAAAATTTAAAAAAGTTATGGTATACTAAAAACATAAACTGAATGAGCGAGGAAAAACCATGAGAAAGAACTATCGAGGAACGCCGACTCGTCCCGGCTATAAACCAAAAAAGAAACTGAATATGGGAATATTTTTTAAGCATATCGGCTTGCCGCTTTTGATTGTTGTTGTGCTGATTGCCGGATGGTGCCTGGCTGCTTTTATCGGTGGAGGTGGAGATGAGCAACCCTTGCCTCAGACAACTGCCGCACCGACGCAGAACCCGGAACCAACACCGGAACCCACGCCGGAACCGACGCCAAAACCGTTGCTGATTCATAAAACGGCAGAGCATCCGGCACAGTATGTGGATATATATAATGGCTATGAGGGTGAAAAGGTGGCGTACCTGACCTTTGATGATGGACCGACCTCAAACGTAACGCCAAAAATTTTAGAAATATTAAAAGAAAAAGAGGTTCCGGCCACATTTTTCACACTGGGGAAAATGGTGCTTGCATACCCTGAGATTGCAAAACAAGTGGCAGCGGAAGGACACGTATTAGCAAACCATTCCTACAGCCATGATTACAAGCTCGTTTACGGATCAACGGAAAGCTTTTTGGAAGAAATCAAAAAGAGCGAAAACATTATTTTAAATACGGTCGGGGAGGAAAGCTATACCCGTGTATTCCGTTTTCCGGGTGGATCCTTTGAAAAGGATGCGGCATTTAAGGATGCACTGGCGAGCGCGGACTACTGGTATGTTGATTGGAATGCCATCAGCGGCGATGCAGAAGGACACAATATTTCAGCAGAAAAGCAGTTAGCAAAAATAAAGACAACGACGAAGGGTTTGAGCCATGTTGTTGTTTTAATGCACGATGCGGCGACGAAGAGTACGACCGCAGAGGCGCTCCCGCAGATTATCGACTATCTTCGTGCGGAGGGCTATGAATTTAGAACGTTAAAAAGATAATAACAAAGAAACGCCGTGGCAACCGCCACGGCGTTTCTTTTCACCGATTGTTGCTTTTTGCATACATTGAATGTGAGGTGATGCAAATGTTGCAATCGATTTTTTTAGATTCATTGATTCTGTTTTTATTAATTTATGCGTTGCTTGATTTGTTTGTGAGGTTGTCTGATTTCTTGCTCGAAAAATTTTCCAAGGTTCCGCAAATCGAACATTATACGCTGGTATTTCTCAAAGCAAACGAAGAACTTTTGGAAGCAAAGTTGCGGCCGCTTCTTCAGCGATGCGAGCAAAACGGGACAAAACTTTTGGCAGTAGATTGCGGCACGGGCAGGAAAGAAACCGATATTTTGATGTCGCTTTCGGCAGAGTATCCCTGCCTTTTGATGCTGTCCGAAGAAGCGTTTGCAATGATAGCTGAACAAAAAGGAAAGGCAAATGCAGAGGGACAGAAGCTTTAAATTTAATACATATCATCAATGACGGCACCACCAAGGACACGACTGCCGCAATAAAAAACGACGGCCTGTCCGGGCGTTACAGCACGAACGGGCGAGTCTGTTTTTATGCGCACTTTCCCGCCTGAAAGCAAGGTAACACGGCAAGGCGACAAGGAGGCATTATAGCGAATCTTACAAGTGATTGATGTGCTTTCGTTCAAATTGTCGCTGTCTGTCAAACGCAGGTCAGATGCAGTAAATTCCTGCATAAATTCTGCGCCTTGTGCACCTAAATATACAGTGTTCGTTTTTGCGCATAATCCGGTGACGAACATAGGCTTTCCAAAGGTTACACCTAATCCTTTTCTTTGTCCGACGGTGAAATGGGCTACGCCGCTATGCTCGCCCAAAATTTCTCCGTCATCGGAACGAAAATAGCCTTTTTGATCTTTATATCCTGCGTATTCTCTTAAAAATCGCATATAATCTCCGTCCGGGATGAAACAAATATCCTGACTGTCCGGCTTATGAGCCACGGGCAGGCAGAGGGTTTCAGCCATCTGACGCACCGTTTCCTTATCCAATTCTGCAAGCGGCATGAGCGTACGTGAAAGCTCTTTTTGCGTCAGCGTATAAAGAAAATAGCTTTGGTCTTTGTTGCCTGCAGAACCTGCCATTAAATGATAGATCCCATCGGAACCCTGCGTGATTTTCGCATAGTGCCCCGTAGCGATATAATCTGCGCCGGCCTGATCTGCATACTCCAAAAACTTTCCGAATTTAATTTTCTGATTGCAGATGATACAAGGATTGGGCGTGCGTGCGTTTTGATATTCGCTTGCAAAATAATCCATAACATCGTGCGCAAACGCAGAAGAAAAGTCAACCACTTCATGCGAAATAGAGAGTGCATCAGCAACACGTGCGGCATCTTGGACAGCTGTTTGGACGCCGGTTGATGTGAGCAAAAAAGTCACGCCGACAACGTGATA
>JAZSOJ010000100.1:0-3932 GCA_045536855.1 Clostridia bacterium
AAATCCTCCCTTATAATAAAATTAAAGTTTTACCGAAAGAGTATGTAGTGTGTACGTTAACCGTTCCTCTTTCAAAAACAGAGAACGCACTTTAAGATGAGGGATTGCCCCCATCTTGATTCTGCATTGATTATACCATTAAAAAAACGGTTCGTCAATGCCTGATTCGCAGTTGTAATGAAACTGTAAAAAAACAGCCGCAAATCCTATATGCAATCGCACTTTCGTACGTAATTGCCTTTTTCGCAAATGCGCACAGTTATAGCGCACACAGCTTATCTACCTTATTATTTTAATCTTATTTTTCCCTAATGTCAAGTAATTTTTTCTACTTTCGTGCAAAAAATTCCCTAAAACTTCCACTTTTTGTGCAATATGACAAGATACAGTCCAAAAGGACTTGAAAGCAACTATATCTTGTGTTATACTATGTATGACAGATCGGCGAGAACATCTCTTTATACTCCAATAGACGTTGATTTTGCCTAAATGTTGCAGTTTTTCCGTCTGCGAAACCAAATTGTAACAAAACACATATTTTCCCCCATATAGAAAGGAAGGAACGGGAATGTTTCATAAAATCATGCTCTTAAACGGACCAAACCTGAATATGCTCGGTATTCGTCAGCCGGAGATTTATGGTCGGGTGACGCTTTCTGATATTGAGGCTCGCTTTGCGGAAAAAGCAAAGGCGCTCGGGTTTTCTGTCGAGTGCGTACAGTCAAACTCGGAGGGAGTTCTCATTGATGCCATTCAAAGCTGCTATGGGCGCATCGACGGCATCGTATTAAACGCCGGTGCATACACGCATTACAGCTATGCCCTTCGGGATGCCATCGCTTCGGTCAACCTGCCGGTGATGGAGGTGCATCTTTCTGATATTCATGCACGGGAAGAATTTCGTCATGTTTCCGTCATCGAGTCGGTTTGCAAACGGCAGATTTGCGGGCTGGGGGAGGAAGGCTATTATATCGCCCTGGAGGATTTGATTCGCAATTATGTGGTCTGACCGGTTGATTCGTCTGTTGTTTCCGCCTCGTTGTCTATTGTGTGACAGGGTCGTTCGCTCCTTTGCCGCCATTTGTTGCGATTGTGCCGAATATGCTCCTCTGCTTCATGACCAGCATCTATGTAAAAAGTGCTCTCGCCCTATTGGTGAAGAGCACTTTCTTTGTCAGGACTGTTTGGTGCATCTTCGCTATTTCACGGCAAGCTTTGCCGCCGCAACCTATGAGGGTGATTTAAGGAAGGCTCTTTTGCGGTTTAAGTTTCACGCAAGGCCCGATATGATGCGTGGCTTTGGCCGACTGATTCTGTCGAGACTGGGGCAAGAGGAGTTTTTGCCTCGTTTTGATTTTGCAATCGGCGTGCCGATGACCAAACGCAGAATCAAAGCACGGGGTTATAATCAATCGGAGCTGCTTGCACGAATGGTTGCGCCACATCTGCACATCCCGTTTGTCCGCAATGTGATTCGAAAGATCCGTGAGACAGCTCCGCAAAGCGCGCTGCCATATCACGAACGCCTGACCAATCTGCGTGGCGCTTTTCGGGTAAGTCAACCGGAGCTTGTGAAGAATAAGAGGATTCTTTTGGTAGATGATATCTTTACCACCGGCGCAACTACAAACGAAGTTTCTAAAACCTTGCTCCGCGCCGGCGCTAAGGAGGTTTATGTTGCGGTCGTTGCCGTAACTCCCTATCATTGATTTTACCTTGTCCGTTTATCCTCTCTTATCAATAGGCATTATCTTACTATATATAAATAGGAAGAAACTCATACCAAAACGGAATCGTTTAGGCTTTTCCTTTTTTTGAAAGTGCAGGGTGGACCTGCACTTTTTTGCGTCTTGCTTCATATAATAGAAGCATCGCAAGGAGGTGCAGTTATGTTTTCGTCTGCTTTACTATTGGTTCTTTATCTAATGCGTTACGGTGTGTTTCTGCTTTCTTATGTTTCCTCAAACCATTCCTTTCCCAAACCGCTTTCACCCAAAGAGGAAAATGAGTGTCTGATTCGCTCTGCCGCCGGAGATAGTGACGCTCGTGATAAGCTCATAGAGCACAATCTGCGGCTGGTCGCACACGTGGTGAAAAAATACAGTTCCGCCGGCGGCTTTGATTCGGAAGATTTAATTTCCGTCGGCACGATCGGTCTTTTGAAGGCAATTGAGACATTTGATGTCTCAAAAAAAACACGGCTCGCAACCTATGCGGCTCGCTGTATAGAAAATGAAATCCTGATGCTGATGCGCGCCGGCCGTAAAACAGCGCAGGAAGTCTCTCTTTCTGATTGTCTGGGGCACGACTCGGACGGAAACGAGGTGACATTTATGGACGTTTTGCCGTCCGATGAGCCGGAAATCGTTGATACCGTCAGTCTTTCCATTGATTCCAAGGCGCTGTATCGCTACATTGCAGAAGCGCTTGATGAAAGGGAAAGGGAAATCGTGATTTTGCGCTATGGTTTGACCGGAAAGCCGCTCACACAAAAGGAAATCGCAAAGAGCCTCGGCATTTCTCGTTCTTACGTGTCCCGCATCGAGAAAAAAGCGCTCAAAAAATTATTGGGTCGTTTTCAGCAGGAGGCCTAACCTTGCATCCGTAAATTTCGATAAAAAAACGGGACAGTGACAACCGTCACTGTCCCGCCGGGGAGGATTAAGACCCCTATTTTAAGTATTTTTCTACATATTCAATGACCTCACGGATAATTTCCTTATCCCGTTCGAAGGTCACTTTCTTTTCCGCCTGCAACAGCGGAACCCAGCATATAGCGTCAATTTCTTCCACCTGGCGTTTTGTTTTCGTTTCGTTCGTCACGCTGAGGAAATAAATCACGTCTTTTAATACACCGGCCGCCGGTGAATACTGTGTTTGCGTACGAAAATCCGTATTGATTGTAATGGAAAGACCGGTTTCTTCTTCTACCTCACGAAGCGCCGTTTCTTTCTCGGTTTCGCCTTCCTCCACATGGCCTTTGGGAAAGGCCCAGTGCCCACCATTTCTATTTTGAGTCAGGAGTAGTTGCCATCCGCTTTCCGCACGATTTAAAATCAATGCCCCACAGGATTTTTCTTTGCGCATCCCCGGACCGCTCCTTTCTCTTCTTCCTTTGAATCGGAAAACAGAACTGCACGGCAAGCACCGTTTTGATGCTCACCGTGCAGCATTTTTTATTTTGCGTAATCGATTGCCCTGGTTTCACGAATCACGTTAACCTTAATCTGACCCGGATACTCCATTTCGCTCTCAATTTTCTTAACAATATCACGTGCAATCATCGTGATGCCATCGTCCATAACATCCTCCGGACGAACCATAATACGAACCTCACGGCCCGCCTGAATCGCAAAGGATTTTTCAACGCCGTCAAAGGAGTTCGCAATTTCCTCAAGTTTCTCCAGACGTTTGATGTAGTTTTCGATGTTTTCACGGCGTGCGCCCGGTCGAGCCGCAGAAATCGCATCTGCCGCCTGAACAATTGCCGCAACCAGAGTGGTTGCCTCTACGTCGCCGTGGTGCGCCATAATTGCATGGATAACGTCTTTACCCTCTTTATATTTCTTCGCAAGCTCTGCACCAATCATGACATGCGAGCCTTCCATCTCGTGGTCAGCCGCTTTGCCCAAGTCGTGGAGCAGGCCGGCACGTTTTGCCAGCGTAATATCCGCTCCAAGTTCCCCTGCAATCAGGCCAGACAAATGCGAAACTTCCATGGAATGCTTTAACACATTCTGTCCATAACTGGTTCTGTATTTCAGCTTACCCAGGAGCTTAATAATCTCCGGGTGCAAGCCGTGAACGCCGGTCTCGAAGGTCGCATTTTCGCCCTCCTGCTTGATTTCGGCTTCCACTTCTTTTTTCGCTTTTTCGTACATTTCCTCAATGCGAGCGGGATGGATTCTTCCATCTACAATGAGCTTTTCCAG
>JAZSOJ010000160.1:0-1939 GCA_045536855.1 Clostridia bacterium
GACAATGGACGGATGCGGACGATGCGGCGGCACGAACCTACATAGAAAGCAGTTATGGAATTTCAAACAGGCAAAAATACGAAGATGCGTTCACAGTATTTCAGCACGAGCGAGAATATGACCCGGTGCAAACCCTGATAAATGGGATTGAATGGGATGGAACGCCACGAGTTGAAACGATGCTGATTCGTTGGCTGGGTGCTGAAGATACCCCATACAATCGGGAGTGTTCCCGGCTACTGTTTGCCGGAGGTATCAACCGTGCGTTTCGTCCGGGCTGTAAAAATGATAATGTCATTGTCTTTGTGGGAAAACAGGGTGGCGGCAAGTCCACCTTCACCCAATGGCTAGCCCTAGCCCCGGAACTGTATTCCTCCACCAAAACGATCAACGGTCAAAAGGGACTGGAAGCCATATCCGGGAAATGGGTTTGTGAATTGGAAGAACTGCTTGCAACGCTGGCAAATGATTATAGCGGCACGAAATCAGAAGAAAACGCAAAAGCTTTTTTATCTACTTCCAGCGATTTTTACCGAAAGCCCTACGATCACAGACCCACAGATAGCCCACGGCATTGTATCTTTATCGGTACAACCAACCGGGACGAATTTCTTTCAGACCCAACGGGCAATCGAAGGTGGTTTCCTGTACGGGTGAACATCACCGGGCGATGGCTCTTTGACAACGAACAGAAGTGTAAAGAGGAAATTCTCCAATGCTGGGCAGAAATGAAACACGCCTTTGACAATGGCTCAGCCTTTGCCCGTACTGTCGAAAATGTGGAATTGCTGACCACGATCAAAGAGGAACAGGAAGCGGCTCAGCAGGACGATTGGCGGCAAGGTATGATAGAAGAATACCTGAAGGACAAAAAACGAACCTGCCTGATTCAAGTATGGCAGGAAGCCCTATTTCCTGACCGTGCGCCACATTTCCCGGAGTTGAAAAGGCGTGATGCCAATACGCTGACGGCGATCATTTGTAACAAAATGGGCTGGGTGCGTGGTAATGCGGAGAACTTTGAAGGCTACGGAAAACAGAAAAGCTATCACAAAGAACCGCCGAAAATTGATTTTGAACCCTTCTGACGGCAACCGACTTCCACGGTTGTCCGTTGGTTGCGGTGGCTGGTAGATACGAAAAAGTGTTGCGACACAATGACTTTTGCACTATGTCAACCAATCAACCAACCAACTACAAAGAAAAGATTTTCATTTCAGGATATACGAAAAATAAAAGTCTTAACTTCGATTGATTGTTGGTTGATGGTTGCTTAGTTGCCGATTATTACATGATGAAAGGAAAATAAAAATGGATGATTTTGAAAAGTTGATGGAGAATGAAGCAACTCCCCGGAAGAATTATTTTGCTGAACTGGTCGATTTTATTATGGCGAACTCCAATGACCAAACTGCTATTGAAGGCGAACTTGCCTTCTTTGTTGACAGGCTAGTTTCTGAGCATTATCTCAGGGGCTATGAAGATGCCGCAAAGGATTCTGAAAAGGTTATGCGGAAGAAGATCAGGGAAGCGGCTATCGAAATTCAATACAACGCTATGAAGGCTTGCCCCTTTTGATGGGAGGGAACAGAAATGAAACTGACCCCAATTAAAGCAATCCGGGCGAAGTGCCTTGACTGTTGTGGAGGACAGCCCAAAGAAGTCCGGCTTTGTACTTGCGAAAAATGCCCCTTGTTTCCCTATCGTTTAGGACATAGACCAAAAGCCGAAGAAACACCCACGGAAGAAACGAACGGCGAAAAAACACGGGGCTATGTGGCGATTTTTGAGTAAAGGGGGGTATTTATGACACACTCAACAAACGCGGCTGTTATCGGTCTGCTGTTAGTGCTTATTGTGGCGGCTGTTGCCCTTGTATGGTACATCCTCCAGCCGCAAACGCTGATTGATACCGCCACATTGTCGGTTGTTCGTGATG
>JAZSOJ010000167.1:0-17241 GCA_045536855.1 Clostridia bacterium
CCTGACGGCTCTTGAGGTGTCACTAAAGTCGGTATTCGCCCGCTCGCGGGCTGAGCAAGAGGGGAAAACAATGCCACCTGCGCACAATAACTTAATATATTCCTCAGTAGCTCAGTCGGGAGAGCCCGCGACTGGTAATCGCGTTGTCGTTGGTTCGAGTCCAACCTGGGGAGCCAAAATTCGCGGTCAAAATAGATGTATTCTGTTTTGGCCGCATTTTTATGCGGTTTTCCGACTTTTTTGAGAAAATTAATTTGATTAAAATACTGTAGATGCACCTACCGTTTGAAGCGGAGTTGAACGGGAGACAATAAAATAGCACCTGATTTATTAAAATAATCAGGTGCTATTTTTTATTATTAAACAATTCTTCGATAGAAACATTGAGAATTTTGGCTATTGTAAAAATTTCTTTATCTGTTGCACTTCGTATCTGTCCTTCAAGTTTTGAATAACTGGTGGGATTCATATCGCATCCCATAACCTGAATTTGCGCAATAAAGTCTTTTTGCTTAAAGCCCCTTTCTTTTCTCAAACGCTCTATATTTTTGCCGACTATATTTTTATCGCCGTATTTTTGTTTTCGTATCTTCATAATTTATAATTCCTTTTTAGAATATTTTTCTTTATTATATTCCCAAAAAGACTTGACATAATTCTAAATTGGAATTATAATATATATAATTCCAATTTAGAATTAAAAGTGAGGTAGAATTATGAAAAAATTATTAGCTTTGTTGTTCACAGTCGTATTAGGATTTTCATTAGTTGCGTGTGGTGGACCTTGCAAAGATGGACATCAGTGGGAGGAGGCAACTTGTGAGGAATCAAAAAAATGTACGGTATGTGGTAAAATAGAAGGTGTGCCACTTGAACATGTAATAGATACATATGAAACAACTTTAGACCCTACTTGCACAACCAATGGCAAAAAAGAAGGAGTTTGTTCATTATGCGGGGAAACAATAAACAAGGAGATTGACAAGATTGCACATATTGATGATAATGCATGGGTAGTAATCAAAAATCCGACGGATACATCTTTAGGAGAAAAAGTGACACATTGCACAGTGTGTGGTGGAACAGTACAAACATTAACTTTTGACTTGAGCATGGAAGAAAAGAATGCAATTAAAAAAGCAGAAAGTTATCTGTCCCATATGGCTTTTTCTAAAAGTGGGTTAATAAAACAATTGAAATATGAGGGGTTTTCTGACTCTGCTGCAACAGTGGCAGTTGATAGTGTTGTTGTAGATTGGAACGAACAAGCAGCAAAAAAAGCAGAAAGTTACTTGTCTCACATGTCCTTTTCCAGAAGCGGGTTAATAAAACAATTGAAATATGAAGGATTTACTGACGAGCAAGCAGAGTATGGAGTTTCAGCCGTAGGATATTAATTACAGTTGGATAGCTTGAGGATAGGACATTTTGTTACAAAATACTTGCATCTATTTCGTACGCGAATGCCAAAAATCGACATTCTTCGACAGAGGAATGTCGATTTTACTTATTACCTCTTCACTCTTCACTATTCCTTTCCCTAAAAAGACTTGTCGATTTTTGGGAAGTGATAGGTAATAGTGAATAAGGAAGAAGTTAAGGTAGCTTTGCTCACGCAAAGCTTATTTTAATATATGCATCTATATTGTTCGGCTCTTCCAAGCACGATGCGGTGTACCAAAGGTACACCGTATTGTGCTTTTTTATTAAGCAGGACTCGAACCGGTTCGATCGCGCAGGCTCCAAGAGAACGAGCAAAAGCGAAGTTCGACCGTGTGCCCCGTAGGGGTATTAGCTAAGCCAAGCATGCATGCGAGCGTAAGCGAGTCGTAGTCCAACCTGGGGAGGCAGCGTGGGTCAAAGAGAAAAAATCGGGAAATCAAGAAGGTGTGAGTTATAGAAATACGAAAAAGAGGACTAAATGCTATTTTTTATGTCAAAATCGGCAATCCAATGAAAAAAAGTGAAATTTGTCGCATGAACTACGCTTTGCGCTATTGACATACGGGAAAAATGTGGTAAAGTAAAAGTAAGCATATGATATGTGAAAAGGAGAATGTATATGGAACTTAAAAAAGATCAACTGCTGATAAAAATATTTGATACCCGTGATGAAATGGGAGCGGCAGCAGGAACAGAAGCAGCAGAAAAAATCAAGGAGCTCATTAGTAAAAAAGGTGAGGTTAATATGATTTTTGCGGCGGCGCCGTCGCAGAATGAAACCCTTCGCACGTTGATTGCTCAAGAGGGAATCGACTGGACGAAGGTTAATGCTTTTCATATGGATGAATATATCGGCTTGCCACAGGATGCACCGCAGGGCTTTGGTAATTTTTTGGCGGAACGCATCTTTGATTTACTTCCGTTTAAGAGTGTAAATTATATCTATGCGGAAGGGGAAACGCCCGAGGAAACCATGGAAAGATATACCCGCCTGATTCGTGAAAATCCGATTGATATTGTATGCCTTGGTATTGGCGAGAATGGACATATCGCATTTAATGACCCGTGGGTAGCAGATTTTAATGACCCCGCCGTTATTAAAAAAGTACCGCTGGATGAAGTTTGCCGACAACAGCAGGTCAATGACGGATGTTTTTCTGATATTTCTGAGGTGCCCAAATATGCGCTCACGCTGACGGTTCCGACGCTCTTTAACGCAGATTATTTATTCTGCACTGTGCCGGCGGCAACAAAGGCAGAAGCAGTATATAAAACGGTACATAACGAAATCAACGAAGAAGTACCTGCAACAATTATGAGAAAGCACCCGTACGCAGTTATGTACTGCGATAAAGACAGCGGAGCGAAACTTCTGTAAGGAGAAAAAAGATGATTACAAAGATTATAAACGGAAAACTTTTGCTCCCGGATGGCATTCGGGAAACGGAACTGTATTTAGAAAACGGAAAGATTCTTGCCATTGGTGATGCGGCGCTTCCGTTTGATGAGGAGTATGATGCTTGCGGCAATTATGTGTCGGCGGGTTTTATTGATATCCATGTGCACGGCGGTGGCGGTTATGAATTTGTTGATGCAAGCACAGAGGCGCTGTATGCAGCAGCAAACATCCATGCTTTGCACGGAACTACGACCATCTATCCGACGATTTCCGCATTCGATTATCAAAAAACAGCCGATGCACTTTCGATGCTTCAGATACATAAAGACGACGAAGAAGTAATGCCGCATATTTTTGGAGCACACTTGGAAGGACCGTATTTTTCACCGGCGCAGAGCGGTGCGCAAGATCCGTCCTATATCAGGGCGCCGCAAAAAGACGAATATGAATCTTTATATGCGACATACGGGGATGTCATTAGCCGCTGGAGTTATGCTCCTGAGCTTCCCGGCACAAAAGAGTTTCTTGCCTTTTTAAATGCGCATAATATCGTTGCGTCTGCAGGTCATACGAATGCAGAATACGAGCATGTACTGTCGGCCTATGAAGACGGTATGAAACTGATTACACACCTTTATTCCTGTACTTCCACAATTACAAGAAAAGAGGGATTCCGGATTCTTGGTGTAATTGAAACGGCATATCTGTTAGACGATATGAATGTCGAAACGATTGCTGACGGATGTCATCTCCCGCCGGAGCTTTTGCGCCTGATTTATAAAATCAAAGGGGAAGAACACATTTGTTTAGTGACAGATGCGATCCGTCACGGTGGAATGGAAAACATAGAAAATGAAACCAGCGCCAACGGTAATATGCCCTATATCATTGAAGACGGTGTAGCAAAGCTTGCAGATCGCAGTGCCTTTGCCGGAAGTATAGCAACGGCAGATGTTTTGATTCGTACCTGCGTAAAGAGAGTGGGCATTCCGCTTCTTTCTGCGGTGCGCATGATGACAGAGAATCCGGCAAAGATTATGGGACTTTCCCAAAAAGGAAGAATTGCCGAAGGCTATGATGCAGACCTTGTCGTTTTTGATGAGGATATTTGTGTTAAAAAAGTATTTATTGCATAAAAAAAAGAGATGGTCAGTTGGGCGTTCTCACTTAGTGAGGACGCCCGTAGACTGTCTCTTTTTCATTTTCGACCAGTTATAATAGCCGTAAAGGTCATGAATCAAAAACAGGAAGAAGCAAAGCGCCACCGACAAGTAGGAAATATCCGATATGGCAGCGAGCACCCAAAGCCCAATTAAAACAATGTCGTTGACGGCATAAGCGATGGCGTAATAAGGACTTCGTTTATAGGAAAGTGCCGCAGCAATAAAGCTTGTGGTGACAGAGAATGTACTCAAGAGAAGGTTTGCGGTATCCAAGGCCTTTAACAGAAAGTAAAAGAGAATGGTAACTATGAAAGCCAAAAGAAAAATCACGAGGATATCTTTTTTGCTGACATCGCTGACCGTTACCTCTGCCTTGTTTCCCTTGTATGGATTGCGCAGCCACGAAATGAGTGCGACCACCGCCATCGGAAGTGACATTCCAAGATAGGTAATCGTTTCACCGTAATAGGCATAGGTCAAAGAAATAATACCGTAAAACAGACAAAAGAGCACCATTAAAAAAGGCCCAGCAGGATTTCCCTTGGCGCAAAAAATGAGGGAGATGGTACCGACCAAGGATGAAATCAAATTCACATAATTTTCCCGGTCAAACAAGACAAAAGCGGCAATCATCAAAAACCAGGAGAAAAACCATAAAAGGCGTTCTGCTACGGTGAAATAGCGGAAAAAAGAAATTAGCTTTTTCATGATATCCTCCAAACATAAACATCGCTTGTTTCATAACAATCAAAGGGTCAAACAATGTTATTATATCTTCAACGGTCCTTGCTGTCAAGAAGCTCTTTTTTAAGGGAAATCGGGTGCGCTCATCTCTTTGGCGGCCTTTTTGATTATGGCTTTTTGATTTTTTTCAAATTATCCTTGAAAAATCCGATTTTTTGTGATAAAATATGTAAACTGTAAAGAAAAAGTACATAAATAAAGGCAATGAGGAAGCAAAGTAAGTGCGCACTACCTAAAAAGAGAGGATTTCTCAGCGGCTGGAAGGAAATCCGGTTAAGGCGCAACTGAAATTTCACTTCGGAGCCGTGCGGTTGAACTGACAGTAGGCCGTGCCGCAAAGCAGGCGTTATATGCAAAAAGAGAGCTTTGCCCTATGGGGCGAAGAATCAGGGTGGTACCGCGGATGACTCAGTCGTTCGTCCCTTGGGGACGGACGGCTTTTTTATTTGCCGAAAATTGTAAGCAGGAAAGAAAGGAATGAATCGTATGAAAGAACAGCTTCTTAACATCAAAGAGGAAGCGAAGAAAGTTTTAGATGCGGCAAAGACCGCACAGGAACTGGAGGATGCACGTGTTCGCTTCCTCGGAAAAAAAGGAGAATTAACCGCAGTATTGCGTGGTATGGGACAGCTTTCCGCCGAAGAACGTCCGGTCGTTGGTCAGATTGCCAATGAGGTGCGAGGCGAGATTGAAACCTTGATTGAAACGAAAAAAGCATCGGTCGGTCAGGCGGAGCGCATGGCAAAGCTTGCGGCAGAAAAGATTGACGTAACCATGGCAGGCAAAACACCTACCATGGGCAAACGTCATCCGTTGACGAGCGTGCTTGATGAAATCAAGGAAATCTTTATCGGCATGGGATTTTCAATTGCAGAGGGTCCCGAAGTAGAGCTTGACTACTATAACTTTGAGGCACTCAATATCCCGAAAGACCACCCGGCCCGTGATACGCAGGATTCGTTCTATATTACGGAAAATGTGGTACTTCGCTCACAGACCTCGCCTGTTCAGGTGCGTGTCATGGAAAAACAACAGCCGCCGATTCGCATTATTGCGCCGGGCAGAGTTTACAGAAGCGATGCCGTGGATGCAACGCATTCTCCGGTGTTTCATCAAATTGAGGGTTTGGTTGTAGACAAGGGAATCACGATGGCAGACCTTAAAGGAACGCTTGAAACCTTCTTAAAAACACTCTACGGACCGGAAGCGAAAATCCGTCTTTGTCCGCACCATTTCCCGTTTACCGAGCCGAGTGCCGAGGTTGATGTATCCTGCTTCGTCTGCGGCGGTAAGGGTTGCCGTGTTTGTAAGGGAGAGGGCTTTATCGAAATTTTAGGTGCCGGCATGGTACATCCGAAAGTGCTTGAGCGTTGCGGCATTGACCCAAATGTTTACAGCGGCTTTGCGTTTGGCTTGGGCCTTGAGCGTGTGGTTATGCGCCGTATGAATATTGATGATTTGCGCTTGTTCTATGATAATGACCTGCGTTTTCTAAAACAGTTTTAAGGGAGGGAGATAGCGATGAAAATTCCAATGAGTTGGCTTTCAGACTATACTGATATTTCCGGGATTAGCCCCGAAGAATACAATCACGCACTGACGATGACAGGCTCGAAAGTTGAGAACATTGAAAACATCGGTGACAGCGTGCAAAATGTTGTAACAGCAAAGATTCTGTCCGTAGAAAAACATCCTGACGCAGATAAATTAAAGGTTTGCCAGGTGGATACCGGGAAAGAGCAACTTCAGATTATCACGGGTGCAGATAACGTAAAACCCGGTCAGATTGTACCCGTGGCATTAGACGGTGCGATTCTTCCCGGCGGTGTGAAGATTAAAAATGGAAAGCTTCGCGGTCTTCCGTCTTATGGCATGATGTGCTCGTATGAAGAAATCGGTATGACAAAAGAGGATTTTCCGGATGCGGAGTACGGCATTTTGATTTTAGACGAGAATCTTCCGCTCGGAAAAGATATTCGTGAAGTATTTGGCCTTAATGAAAATATTGTGGAGTTTGAAATCACCTCAAACCGCCCCGATTGTTTGAGCGTCATCGGCCTTGCAAGAGAAACGGCAGTCACCTTCGGGCGTCCGTTTTCAGTTAAAACTCCCGAGGTAAAAGGCGCAGGCGACGATATCAATAACTACATCAAAATCAGCGTAGAGGACGCAGATATTTGTAAGCGTTACAGCGCAAAGGTTATAAAGAATGTCAAAATCGGACCGTCTCCTAAATGGATGGTTGACCGCTTAAAAGCATCGGGCATCCGTTCGATCAATAACATTGTTGACATCACAAACTATGTGCTCTTAGAGTACGGTCAGCCGATGCATGCGTTTGACCTTAACTATGTTGAGGGAGGCGAAATTATTGTTCGTCGTGCAAAAGACGGCGAGGAAATTGTAAGCTTAGACGGCGAAACAAGAAAGCTCGATTCTTCGATGCTGATGATTTGCGATGCGAAAAAACCGTCCTGTATCGCAGGCGTGATGGGCGGCGAGCATTCCGAGGTAACGGAAGAAACCAAAACGATTTTATTTGAGTCGGCAAATTTCTTCGGCACCAGCGTCAGAAGAACGGCTCAAAAGCTCGGTCTTCGTACCGAATCGAGTGCACGTTATGAAAAAGGATTGGATGCGAATAATACCATTCCGGCACTGCTTCGTGCCTGTGAGCTTGTTGAAATACTTGGCGCAGGTGAAGTGGTTGATGGTATGATTGATATTGACCATTCTGATAAAACAGAGAGAAGAATTGCGTTTGATGCGGCAAAAATCAATGCCTTTTTGGGTTGTGATGTAGATGAAACCGATATGGTAAATACGCTTTTGGCGCTTGGGTTTAAAGTAGAAAAGGATGAAGTTGTCGTTCCGTCGTTCCGTGCGGATGTTGAGGGCTTTGCCGATGTGGCAGAGGAAGTGGTCCGAATTTTTGGCTATGACAAGATTCCGTCCACCTTGATGCGCAGCGAAACGGTTTCTGCGGTCAAAACGCCGAAACAGATGGCAGAAGATAAGGTGAAAGATATTCTGACTGCTTGCGGCATGTATGAAATTATTACTTATAGCTTTACCAACCCGAATTTGTTTGACAAACTTTTGATTGAGAACGGCAGCGGGCTACGTAATGTTGTAAAAATCTCCAACCCCTTGGGTGAGGAAAACTCCATTATGCGTACAACAGCGCTTTCTTCCATGATGGAAACACTGGCAAGAAATGCAAACTTTAAAGCAGACAAAGCAAGACTCTTTGAGCTTGCCAAAATCTATCTGCCGGTCGAGGGGGAACAGCTCCCGAAAGAAGAGCAGGAAATCACGCTCGGAATGTTCGGTGCTTGCGATTTTTATGACTTAAAGGGTATCGTTGAGGCGCTGCTTGTGGGTATGAATGTAGCAAAAGTTCGCTTTGTTCCGTTGACAGACGACCCAACCTTCCATCCGGGTCGTGCGGCAGAGCTTTGGATTGGCGGACAAAAAGCCGGCGTGCTCGGACAAATCCATCCTGCTGTTTGCGATAACTATGATATGAGTGGCGAGGTCTATGCGGCACAAATCAGCTTTGAGGCTGTATTTTTGGGTGCGGCAAGCGAAAAACAATATACCCCGCTCCCGAAATATCCGGCGGTGGTTCGTGACCTTGCAGTCTTGGTGGATGAAACCGTCCTTGCAGCTGATGTGGAAGATATCATCAAGAAAAAAGCAAAGAATCTGTTTGCAGGTCTTACCTTGTTTGATGTATATCAGGGCAAGCAGGTACCGGAGGGCAAAAAGTCCATGGCGTACTCCTTAACGCTTCAGTCGGAAGAGAAAACGCTGACGGACGAGGATACCACTCGCACGATGCAGGAAATCTTAGATGCATTAAAGAGCAAGTTGGGCGCAGAGCTCAGATAAAAAGGCTAAAAAAGGAGAATGGCATCGCCTTCTCCTTTTGCAATACTATGGGGTGAAAGTATGCAAAGGGTAGTTATTGTGCCGAAAAAGCTTTCGGGAAGCTTAACAGTTCCGCCGTCAAAGAGTGCGGCGCACAGATTTTTGATTTGTGCCTCTCTTTCTTCGGGAGAAAGCAGAATTGAGAATGTAGACTTGTCGCAGGATATTTCGGCGACGATTTCTGCTGCGCGTGCCTTAGGATGCGAGATGACGGAAACAGAAAACGGATTTTTGTGCAAAAGAGGCGAGGCTTGTTTCGAGGAAGAAGCCTTGATTGATTGCGCAGAATCCGGCTCGACGCTTCGGTTTTTTATCCCCATTGCCCTTGCCTTTGGCGGCCGTTTTCGCTTTGCCGGTCGTGGCAGACTGCTGGAAAGGCCACTCGATAGCTATTTTGACATTTGCAGGGAACAAGGGATTCATGTTGAAAAAGAAGGGAACGGCATTCTTTTTTGCGGTAAGCTTTCCGGCGGGACATACAGGCTTCCGGGGAATGTCAGTTCGCAATATGTTTCGGGTCTTTTGTTTGCGCTTCCGCTGCTCTCGGAGGATTCCAAAATCGTGATTACCTCGCCCTTAGAGTCGGCCGGTTATGTTGATATGACGCTTTCGGCACTTTCTGCGTTTGGGGTTTGTGTCGAAAATAAAAATTATCAGGAATTTGTTATCCGTGGCGGGCAAAGCTACAAGCCTTGTCAAATGGCAGTGGAGGGAGATTATTCGCAGGCGGCGTTTTATCTGGTGGCAAATGCGTTGGGCAGCGATGTTCGCCTTTTGGGTCTTGATGAAAACTCCTTGCAGGGAGATAAAGCGATTACCGAGATTATCAAAAGTATGGGAAAACCGCTTTCGGCACGCACGATTGATGTCAGCGGGATTCCGGACCTCGTGCCTGTTTTAGCAGTCTTGGCAACACAGGCAGAGGGTGAAACAAAGCTTATAAATGCAGCCAGACTCAGAATTAAAGAAAGTGATCGCTTAGCGACCATCACACAGGAACTTACAAAGATGGGTGCTGATATCAAGGAACTTTCCGATGCGCTCATCATTCGGGGAAAAACGAATCTTAGGGGTGCAGTTTGCGATGCGCACAATGACCACCGGATAGCTATGGCGGTTGCGATTGCGGCAACCGTGGCAGAGGGTGAGGTTACGATTTCCGGTGCGGATTGTGTGAAGAAATCTTACGGAAAATTCTGGGATGATTATCAGATGTTAGGAGGAATCATTCATGGCTGATACTTATGGAAAATTATTTCGCCTGACCTTATTCGGCGAGTCTCATTCGGCGGCCATCGGCGTGGTCATCGATGGCGTTCCGGCGGGGCTGAGCCTTGATTTAGAGGAAATCGGGCGTGAAATGGGCCGAAGAGCACCGGGCAAAGATGTGCTTTCTACACCGAGAAAAGAGGCAGATATTCCGCAGATTGTCAGCGGATTTTTTGAGGGGAAAACAACCGGCACAGCGCTTTGTGCCATCATTGAAAATACAAACACACGCTCGGGCGATTATGAGCCGGAACTCTTGCGCCCGGGACATGCTGATTTTACGGGAAAGCTTCGCTATGACGGTCATAATGACTACCGTGGTGGCGGACATTTTTCGGGACGCTTAACCGCACCTTTGGTTTTTGCAGGTGCCGTTGCCAAACAGTTTTTGGCGCAGTGCGGTGTTTCGGTTTGCGCACATCTTCAAAGTGTTTCCGATATCTTTGATACGCCCTTTGATGCGTGCCATCCGCAGATGGACGACAAGACACTTTCGGCGAGGGAGCTTCCTGTGCTGGACGAGAGTGTGATAGAAAAAATGAAGCAGGCAATTCTATCGGCAAAAGCGGACGGAGATTCCGTCGGCGGATGCGTGGAGTGTGCGATTGCCGGTTTGCCGGTTGGAGTAGGCTCACCGTTTTTTGAATCAGTGGAAAGCAGACTCTCTGCAATGCTGTTTTCCGTCCCTGCGGTCAAGGGTGTGGAGTTCGGGACCGGCTTTGACATTTCCAAATTGCGCGGCAGCGAGGCAAACGACAGCTTTTATTTGGAAAACGGAGAAATTAAAACCCGCACCAATCATAACGGCGGCTTAAATGGTGGCATCACCAACGGAATGCCGGTGATTTTCCGTGTGGCAGTTAAGCCCACGCCGTCGATTGCCAAAGAGCAGGACACAGTAAATATAGCGGAAATGAAAGAGTGCAAGATGCGGGTTCACGGTCGCCACGACCCCTGTATTGCGCATCGAGCGGTTTGTGTCATCGAGGCGGCAGCGGCAATTGTAGCGGCGGACCTTTTGCTGGAGGCGAAAAGCTATGGAAAATAAAACAAAGCTTGATACGCTTCGGGAAGAAATCAACTCGATTGACCGTGAGATTGTGCGCCTGTATGAAAAGCGAATGGATGCAGCCTTTTGTGTGGGCGAATACAAAAAGGAACACGGGATGGAGGTTTTTGTTGCCGAACGGGAAAAAGAGGTACTAAAAACCCGCAAGAGCTGGGTAGTAAATCCTGCGTACCGGGCGGGTGCGGAGGAATTGTTTGAATGCCTGATGGGGATTTCGCGCTCACTACAGCACGAAACCGTACCGCAAGAGGCACTGCCGTCAGGCGAGCCGGTAAAGAACCCCACGGTTGCGTTTAGCGGTGTTGCCGGCTGTTATGCCGAAGAGGCGTTAAAGAAATATTTTGGAAAAGATACAAAGTCCATTTCCGTCGGCTCTTTTGAAGAGGTATTTACGGCACTTTCTTCCGGTCGGGCGGATTACGGAGTCGTGCCGGTGGAAAACACTTCGACGGGCGCGATTGACGATGTTTTGGATTTGCTTGGCACGGCGGGACTTTATATTGTCGGTCAGACGGTGATTGAAATTAATCATTGCCTGATGGGGACTTCCGATGCGGAGCTTTCCGAACTCCGTGAGGTGTATTCCCATCCGCAGGGACTTTCGCAAAGCAGAGACTTTCTTAAGACATTAGAAAACATTAAGCAGATTCCGTACTATAATACAGCGGCGTCAGCCAAGCTCGTGAAAGACGAGCAGGACAAGAGCAAAGCGGCGGTCGCCAGCCGACACGCAGCAGAACTTTACGGACTTAAAATTTTAGCAGAGGGAATCAATCAGAAAGACAACAATCACACGCGCTTTGCAGTGATAGGAAAACATCTGGAAATTGCGGATGAGGCAAATGTCGTCAGTATCGAGCTGACCTTAAAGCACGAAAGCGGCGCCTTAAAGCGTGTGCTTTCACAGTTTGCACAGGCAGGGCTGAATCTTTTACATATTGAATCCCGTCCGCTTGCAGATAAGAATTTTGAATACCGTTTCTTTATTGATTTTGACGGCAATTTAAAAAGCAACGGTGTGCAGGATGCACTCCAAAAGGCAAAAAGCGATTGCCTGACCCTGCGTGTTTTGGGAAACTATAAAGGAAATTAAAAGATAAAGGAGGAAAGCGAATGGAACAAAAGAAGAATGTTGTTTTAATCGGCATGACCGGCGCAGGAAAAACGACGGTTGGAATTTCGCTTTCCTACCGTCTGAAAATGCCGTTTGTAGATATGGATTCCTGGATTGAAAAAAAGGCAGGAAAATCCATCCCGCAGATTTTTGCGGAAGAGGGAGAAGAGGCATTTCGCGCGCTTGAGACCGAGGCGGCAAGAACATTAGGCGAAGAAAATGGAATGATTATTTCCACGGGCGGCGGCGCGGTAATGCGCCCGGAGAATATGGAATATTTAAAGAAAAATGCGATTGTGGTATATATTAACCGCAGTATCGAGGATATCGAAAAAACGCTTCGGCTGGAAAAACGCCCCATGCTTGCCGGAAAAACAGATACACTTTATCCGATGTATGAAAAAAGACATCCGCTGTATCTTTCCTATGCTGATATCGAGGTAGTTAACCACAGCGATTTTAAAGAGGGCGTCGAGAATGTGTATCGCGCGCTTGCCGACAAACTTTGATGCACAAAGCTATTGACGATTGCGTATATTAGTGGTAGAATAATAGTGGTTTTGTTTTAGGGCGAGGCGAAAATCCTCACCGGCGGTAATGAGCTTATGCTACGAGTCCGAGAGCCTTTTTGGTTGAGCAGGTGCGATTCCTGCACCGACGGTTATAGTCCGGATGAAGAAGACAAAATACCGAATGTGTGTATTTCGCTCCCTTTGCAAAGCGCAGGGGGAGTTTTTTCATGCCTATGCAAAACCTCAAAATTTTGAGGAGGTTTGTGTGATGAGACAAATTAAAAGCGTCAGAAAACTGACAACCATGGGGGTATTAGCCGCTATTTCCGTTGTGCTTGTGGCGGTAGTACATTTCCCGATTTTGCCGGCAGCGCCATTTTTGGAGTATGACCCGGCGGATGTACCAATCTTTTTGGCAACCTTTATGTTCGGACCGATGTCGGGGCTTCTCTTGACTGTGGCAGTCAGCGTTGTGCAAGGAGTGACCGTCAGCGCAGGAAGTGGCATCATCGGGATTGTGATGCATATTCTGGCAACTGGCGCCTTTGTTTTGGTGGCGGGTTTTATCTACCGTGCACGACGCACCAGAAAAATCGCTTACCTTTCTTTGACTTTAGGAGCACTTACAATGACTACGGTCATGTGCCTTTGGAATGTGATTTTTGTTCCCTTGTTTAATCCGGCAATGGACCGTGCATTCGTGATTTCCATGCTCCCGACGGTGTTTATTCCGTTTAATTTAATCAAAAGCGGTGCCAATGCTATTATCACTGCCGTGCTTTATAAAAGCATTTCCAATCTTGTGTTTAAGACAAGTGACGATAAAGAACCCACGCTTTAATTTTAGTAATAAAGAGGATGCAGATGCATCCTCTTTTTTGTTTCTTCTTGACAATGAGAGAGCGAGAGGATATAATAAAAACAGACACCCCCAGGGGGAGGGTATTAGAGGTGATTTTATGAAACAAAAATTTACGGTTACAGGAATGACCTGTTCTGCGTGCAGCGCACATGTAGAAAAGGCAGTTTGTGCTTTGGATTGTACCAAAGAGGTGCAGGTCAGTCTCTTGACCCATTCTATGCAGGTGGAATTTGTTGAGGGAAAAGAGGATGCGCAGGCGGTGCTTTCGGCAGTGGAAAAAGCGGGCTATTCGGCTGCGCTCTGCGGTGATGCAAAGCAGGAAAACAGCCAAAAGAGTGCAGTGCCTCATGCACACGAAGAGTTGACTGCAGCCGAGGTAAAAAAACGGATTTTATGGTCGCTTGCTTTTTTACTTCCGCTTTTATATCTGTCGATGGGGCATATGCTGGGACTTCCTTTGCCGCCCATTTTTGAGGGAGCAAGCGGAACAACGGCCTATCTTTTAACACAACTGCTTTTGGTGATTCCTGTTCTTCTCATCAATCGGAGCATTTATCAAAGCGGTGTCCGGCGCTTGCTTTCCGGTGCGCCGAACATGGATTCTTTGGTTTCGCTTGGCTCAGGTGCGGCGCTGATATACAGTGTGGTGATGCTTTATCTTGCCTGCCTTTCGGGCGGAGATAGTGCGGCGCTTTCTGCGCTTCGACATAAGGTTTATTTTGAGGCGGCGGGAATGATACTGACGCTGGTTACGCTCGGGAAATTTTTGGAAGCACATACTGTTGGAAAGACCTCTGAGGCAATCGAGCGACTGGTTGCGCTTGCGCCTCCTATGGCGATTGTACTGCGTGACGGCGTGGAAACGGAGATTCCCTCGGGTGAGGTCCGAGTCGGCGATGTTGTTTTGGTAAAGCCCGGTGCAAAAGTACCCGTCGACGGTGTGATTTTAGAGGGTCACGGCGCACTGGATGAATCTGCATTGACAGGGGAGAGTCTGCCGGTTGACAAAAAAGCCGGAGACCATGTGGTCGGAGCGAGTGTGAATCAATCAGGTGCCTTTACGATGCGGGCAGAGCACGTTGGTGATGATTCGGTGCTTGCGCAAATGATTCGCTTAGTGGAGGATGCTGCCGCATCCAAAGCACCTGTGGCAAAGTTGGCAGATAAAATTAGCGGTTATTTTGTTCCGGTGGTTTCTTCGATTTCTTTACTGACCTTTCTTTTGTGGATGGCAAGCGGTGCGGAATTGTTTTTTGCGCTAAACTGTGCGATTTCCGTGTTGGTAATTTCTTGTCCCTGCGCCCTGGGTTTAGCGACACCGACGGCTGTGATGGTCGGCATGGGAAAAGCGGCGGAAAACGGAATTCTGTTTAAGAATGCAGAAAGCTTACAGCTGGCAAAAGGGCTGGATGTAGTTGTCCTGGATAAAACAGGAACGGTCACGAAAGGGTTGCCACGTGTGACCGATGTGCTTTGCGAGGGCGAGACAAAAGAAATGCTTTTGCTTTCAGGCAGCGCTGAGCAAATGTCAGAGCATCCGCTGGCACGGGCAATCGTGGAACACTGTCAAAAGGAGAAAATTTCTCTTTTGCCTTGCGAGGATTTTTATAATGAGCCGGGAAACGGGATTCGTGCCGTGGTGGATGGCAAACAGCTCGTGATAGGAAATGCTGCCTTTCTGTCGGCGAACGGAATCTTGGAAAATCCGTGGAAGGAGAAAGGAAAAGCGCTGGCAGAAGAGGGGAAAACAGCGCTGTATGTGGCAAAAGACGGCACGGCTTTGGGCCTCTTTGCGGTGGCGGATACCATTCGAGAAACCAGTAAAACGGCAATCGGCAATTTGAAAAAACTGGGGATTACAGTGGTCATGCTGACAGGTGATAACAGAAAAACGGCAGACGCTATCGCTGACCAGACCGGCATCGACTGCGTGGTTGCGGAAGTGATGCCGCAGGATAAAGAGCAGGAAATCCGACGCTTAAAAGAAGATGGAAAACGGGTCGGTATGGTCGGCGACGGCATCAATGATGCCCCGGCACTTGTGCGCGCAGATATCGGGTTTGCGATTGGTGCGGGGACGGATATTGCAATTGAGGCGGCGGATGTTGTGCTCATGAAAAGCGACTTGTCGGATGTCGTGACGGCGATTCGGCTGAGTCGTAAAACGATGCGTCATATCAAGCAAAATCTGTTCTGGGCGTTCTTTTATAATAGTGTTGGGATCCCGATTGCGGCAGGAGCGTTGTATCCGATCTTCGGGCTCCTGCTCAGTCCGATGATTGGAGCGGCGGCCATGAGTTTAAGCTCCGTTTGCGTGGCATTAAATGCGCTTCGCCTGCGGTTTTTTAAGGCCGATGCGCATACAAACAAGGAAGAAGAGCATAAGCCGATAGAATCAGAATATACTAATAAAGCAGGAGGAAAAATGATGGAAAAGAAGATGGTAATTGAGGGAATGGCGTGCCCGCATTGTTCGGCACGTGTAGAGCAGGTTTTAAATACAATGGAAGGTGTCAGCGCAAGGGTTGTTTTAGAAGATAAGTGCGCATACATTACGCTCGGACAAGTGGTTTCGGATGATGCGCTCATCGGGGCAGTTACAGAGGCAGGGTATACGGTTGTATCCCTTTCGGTGTAAGCGATGAGGGCGGATAAGAAAAAGGTATGCCACCTGATCAAGACCGCAAAAGGACAAATGGACGGCATACTGACAATGATAGAAGAAAACCGCTATTGCATGGATATCTCAGCGCAGATTTTAGCGGTGGAAGCGGTCTTAAAAAAAGCCAATCAGGAGATTCTTTCAGCACATATTGCGAGCTGCTTGGCAGAAACCTTAGCCAGCGGAAATGAGGCGGATGCGCAGGCAAAAATTGAGGAACTGATGGGCGTAATCGGAAAAATGTAAGGAGAGGTGTATATGGCGGAGTGGAAAGAAATCAAAGCGGAAAGTATCGGTAAAACGCCGTTTGAGCTGATTGGCAAGGACTGGATGCTGATAAGCGCACAAAAAAAAGACGGAAGCATCAATACGATGACAGCGTCCTGGGGCGGTCTCGGTGTTTTATGGAATAAAAATGTTGCATTCATTGTGATTCGCCCCCAGCGCTATACCAGAGAATTTGTGGATGCGGCAGAAACTCTTTCTCTATCTTTTTTCGGTGGGGAGTATAAAAAAGAGTTGGGTTATTTGGGCAGCGTTTCTGGTCGAGATGAGGACAAAATCAAACAGAGCGGATTGACGGTAGCCTTAAATGAAACCGCTCCGTATTTTGAAGAGGCGCAAACCGTTCTTTTGTGCAAAAAACTGTTTGTGCAAGAAATGAAAAAGGAGTCCTTTTTAGAAAATGAAATCATAAAAGATTGGTATCCGGAGGAGGATTACCATATCCTTTATGTCGCAGAGATTGAAAAAGTGCTGGAAAAATAAATACAAAAAAATCCAAAAAACTTCTTGACTTTATGAATTGAAAGTAGTAGAATAAAGTCGATAAATGCGTTTGAGCAGGAACAAGTAAGCTTTAGCGGAACCTAAAGAGACTTGCCGGTCGCTGCGAGGCAATGGGAAAACTTAAGCCGAATACATCCTGTGAGCAGTGCACCGAACGAAATGTTTTTTAGTAGGCTGCAACGGGTGTTCCCGTCATAGAACGAGGGTATTGTTTGATACCTGAAAAGGCCGCAGTTGTGAGATTGCGGTAAATTGAGGTGGTACCACGGGATTTTTCTCGTC
>JAZSOJ010000208.1:0-2106 GCA_045536855.1 Clostridia bacterium
GCACCGCCGTTAAATAAAATAGCCTCGTTCATCAGAAGCGCTTCTGCAATCGCCTGTGCGCTCATGCCCGATGCCGCCTTTACCTTAAAGTCAGCAAGCAACGTTTTGCCCAGCGTTTTTGCTGCCGGGGCCTCGGTCGGCGCAGGTTTTTCGGTCGGTGCAGGCGTCGGCTTCTTGCTCGCTTCCGGCGTTTTGGTTGCTTCCGGCACTTTCGTCGGTGCCTTGGTAGCCTCCGGTGCCTTGGTCGGCTCACTGATTGCCGGCTCATTTTCATTCGTATCTTCCGTTCCTTCGGTACCAACGGTATTTTCTACCTGTGTTTCCGTTTCCGGATCTTGCGTTGTTGTCGGACTACCTCCGCACGCTGCTAAAGATACCGTTAAGGTAAGGGCTAAAATCATTGCAAGTAATTTCTTCATTTGTTTTCTCCTTTTTATGTATTTCAATAGTTATACGACCGCAGCAGGGAAAAAGTTTCATAAAATTGGTTCTTTCATTAAAAATCTTAGAACTCCTCCGCACAAAGCAAAAATCTCCCACATCCCTTTCTCTGCCGAGATACTTCGGCGATAGCTTCAATACCCACCAGACGCTTATCTGCATTCATTGATTTTTTTATCACGAGATTTCAAATACCGCTGCATATAAAGAACGAGAAAAATACCCACCAGCGGGAACAGTCCGGCAACCAAGAGGCCGGCTCGCATCCCCACCTGCTCTGCACTGATGCCGAGTAAACCCCCAAGGCTTAAGGCAAAATCCGTCAGGCTCACTTTATCAGATACAATACCTACAAGCTGGGGCGCAACAGAAGCTCCCATGTCACCGCCTGCCGCCATCAGCGCATAAACAGCAACGCCTACGCCGGAGAACTTTTCTTCCACATAAATGAGCGTCCCTGGCCACAACATAGAAGAGCAGATTCCCGTCAGTGCACAGGCAACAAGTCCAACAACCGGATGCAATATGAATCCCGCCGCAAAATAGCACAGCGCCGATCCAATCATTCCATACAATATAAAGTTAATGATATTTTTCCCGTATTTGGAATACCATACTCTTACGATTCCCAGAAGTACTGCAAACAACGCAACGCCCAAAACATCGCCCATCACCTTAGGAATTCCGATTGCTTTTTCGATAAAACCCGATGCCCATTGAGACATCGTACATTCCGCTGCACCGCCCAAAAAGATGCAAAATGCGCAAAGCAAAATGCCCTTGGTTAAAATTTTTCCGTTTTTCTGACCCTTGCCGAAATTCTCCAAGGGTGGAAGCTCTGATTTTTGAAACAACAAAAATGACGTCAGCGGCACCAAGGACCAAAAAAGCGCAAGATACATCCAGTTTTCTGCACCAAATACTTTGATAAACAAAGTACTGATGATAACAACACCCACAACGCCCCAGGCATACATTGAGTGCAGCTTACTCATTTCCCCATCCGGGTGCTCCGACGGGATCGCCGCAATCACAGGACTCATCAGCACCTCAGCGAGTCCCGATGCCACAGCAAAAATAAACGTTCCGACCAGAATCCAGAAAAACGCCTGTTCCGGAAAAATCTGCGGCAAAACCGCAAATAAAACCAATCCTATAAAGGTGATAAACGGCGTCAGCTTCACCGTTTTACGAATGTTAAAATGCTTTGTAAAAAAGGTAAAGACCAAATCGATAAATAGCTGTGTAAAAAAATTAATGGCGATAAGCAATCCGATTAATGTATAAGACAGATGATACATTTCCCGAAAGCTCACAAATAAAAGTGGGGTAAAATTGACAGTAATCGCCGTCGATACGCCCGTGAAATAACACGCTTTCTTTGTTATTCGGTATTGCTTACCTGTATCCATAACATCCTCCGCTGCCTATTTTTCTGTCTATCGTATAAGGGATATAAGGTTTAGATGCCGCAAAATCATTTTACCGGGAGTAAAAATGCTTGCTTGCAAGGGCATTTTTGCGACGCCGTCCATTGGCGCATGTCAATTCCACCAGGAGTAAAAATGCTTGCTTGCAAGGGCATTTTTGCGACGCCGTCCATTGGCGCATGTCAATTCCACCAGGAGTAAAAATGCTTGCTTGCAAGGGCATTTTTGCGACGCC
>JAZSOJ010000013.1:0-4196 GCA_045536855.1 Clostridia bacterium
TAGTCAACGCCCCACGTATCCACACCAATTGCCTCAATGTCTCGATGTCCGGCATTGAGCGTTTTGGTGATACCTTTTTTAATTTCGTGGAACAAGCGGAGCACGTCCCAATGATATGAACCGTTCACCATAACCGGATCATTGGAAAAACGGTGCATCTCCTCAATTTCCAGTTTTTTTCCGTCAAAGGTAAAGAGCATTGCTCTACCGCTCGACGCCCCAAAGTCAAATGCTAAAACCTTAGCTGTTTTTGACATTTTAACTCCTCCTCAATATAAAATTAATATATTTTTATTGTTATTCGCAATCGTCGTACATTTTCATTGTCTCGGCAAGGTCGTCAAAGCTATTACACTTGCCGTTCTTAACATACAGATATGATGTTGTCATGCCGCAAATCAAGCAAGATTTCACATCAAATCCCGCCAAAAGGCCTGCACAAAAACCGGAGTTAAAGTTATCTCCTCCGCCGGTGGTTTTTTTCGGGTTTTCACATACAATTCCAGAAACCTCAACTTCGCCGCCATCATATACTGCCGCAGCAGAATCCACCGGATGAATAATAACCGTACCAATCCCCGAAAAGTCTTTAATCGCCTTGGCAACCGGGATGGAGCCGCTGTATTCTCCCTCGCACAGAATCGAATGCATTACCATCGCTTCTGACTTGTTCAGGCCCAGATAGGTCGGTGCATAGGCACTATATTTTCCAAACATCTTAAGTGCCGCTTTGATTTCCTCCGGCTGACGTTTTGCGCAATCTGCGATATCAATATACACTTTTCTGTCCTTTTTCGCAAGACGTGGCATCACGAGTTCTAAGAATTTTTCATAGATTTCGTGGAAATGCACCAAATAGCTCCAGTTAACCAAAGTGATGATGTCTGCTTGTTCAAAATATGCCACCAGTTCGTCAATGCTGACACGTTCAATCAAATCATTCCAGGTCAGCTGACTGATCTTTTCGATGTCGCTCATAATCACTTTGCCGTCTTCAAACTCAAATAAATACGAATAACCCGGTTCACCGATGCTGATGGTCTTGCAGTTCGGATGAAGGTCAAACACCGGATGCTTCGCCGGATAACCCATGGCACCAATACAAGTACAACCAACGCCCATATTGGCAAGACCGTTCATATAGTGCGGTCCGCAACCGCCGAAGTCGGTGCTCTTCATAATCAACTCTACATTACCGCTTCTGCCGGCAAGGCTGGTAATTTTTTCACCAAATTCACCAATGGTCGGGAAATATGTACAACTGGTTTCACTCACTCTTGTTTTAACCGGTTTAATCAAAAAATCGACAAAACCATCGAAACCGGCACAAACGGTTTTACTTTGAATCAGCGCTTTATTCGCTGCAAACTGCTCTGAATATTTCATTTTCGTTCCTCCTGAATGTTGCTCTTAACTTATTCTTAATTTCTCCTTTGATTCTCCGCCTGTTGAAAAACCTTATTTTGTTCTTTTCTTGCTGAGAAGCCATTCCATCAATTCTCGCTGATAGGCATAGTCCCATGCGTTGTGCTCAACACCTTCTAAGCGAGTATAGGTAACATCTGCGCCGCAGAACAACAGTGCATTGACCATTTCCTCCGTCTGCGCACACCGAACGATTTTGTCCTCGGTTCCGTGAAACGCCCAGATCGGCATTGTCAGCACGGAAGCATTCCACGCCATTCCGTCACCGCAAACAGGTGCAATTGCGGCGAACATATCAGGTCTTGCCATCGCCGTATACCAGGTGCCGAACCCGCCCATGGACAGACCGGTTAAATACACTTTGTCTTCATCTGCATTATATTTTTTAATCATTTGTTCGATAAAAGCTATGATGGATTCTACCCGTGCCGCCCAAAAACTATCTAACGGACATTGAGGCATAATTACAACACAATCGCATTCTGCCCCTTTTAAGAATTCGGAGAAACCATGTTCCTCAACCCTGGTTAACTCTTCCCCGCCATTACCACGCCCACTGGAGCCGTGAAGCTGAATAATCAGCGGCAATTTTTCTTTCTTTTCATTTGGAGAATACTCCACATAAGGAAATATATTTTTTGCTTCTGAGTGTTCAATTCTGACCATAAAATTCTCTCCCGCAAGTTTTTTTGCTACTATTTTACGCCTTCTTTACGCCTTCTTTTTTTTTACGCCTTCTTTTTCCCCTCAAGAAAATAGGCGGCTTCCATATCCGCCGTGGAAAGCGCAAAGGCAAGCGGATACATTTCAAATGCTGCGCCGACATTGCGCACATTTTCCTCGCCGGAAAACCCCATATGATAACGGATCGCAAACGCCTCTTCCCGTGTCAGGCGCATAAATCCGCTAATCACGTAAACCGATTTTTCCCCGTGTCCATACGGCATATCATCATAAAACTCATAGGTATCGACCGTTTGCCACTTGCCGTCTTTATCCTTGACATTTCTTGTTCCATGGTGATAGCAATTAATCTTACACAAGTCATGCAACAGCGAAACGATGGCAATCGTTTCCTCCGTACAGCTAAAGCCGTATTCTTTCTTTACCCTCGGGCGCTCTACATAGTCCTTTAAACAGTCGTAAACATTTAAGCTGTGCTCCACCAATCCGCCGCTATAGGAGCCGTGAAAGCGTGTGCTCGCCGGTGCAGTAAAGAAATCGCTTGCGCCGGACATCAAATACTCCAACAGCTTATCTGCGCCCTCACGCTTAATATGTTCCTGATAGATACTGATAAACCGCTCCTTACTGGTCATAATGCGCCTCCTGCTTCTATGTGTGTAACGAGTGTGTAAGACATAATGAAATGCGAAAAAGCGCACCGCACATAGTGTGGCGCGCCAAATTCAAGCATCACAAATAGCGATAGTGAAAGGTTTCCTTGAAAACACGAATCATTTTCATGAAAACGGGGATGAACATAAAGATACCAGAAAGAACAAAGAGCTTTCTTGTCTTTTTCGCAAAGCGTGGAAAAAGGCAGGCAAATAAAAGACCCATAACAAAGCAGATGTGCTTTACTACCACAAGGTCATATATACTCACCTTTTTTATTAACGCCTTTTTGAATTCATAAAACCCCTCAATGTACTTAGATAAGGTTCTCGGCATTTTTTGTTCCTCCTTTATATCACATACTTAACGATACAACGGATATTTTGCACAAAGGTCTGCGACACGCTTTGCCACCATTTCTTTATTGTTTTCAAAATCAGAAAGGGTCAGCTTAATCAGCTTCGCAATCTCAACCATATCGTCTTCTTTCATGCCACGTGTGGTAGACGCCGGTGTTCCGATACGGATACCACTGGTAACAAACGGACTTCTCTGTTCTAACGGAATGGTGTTTTTGTTAACAGTAATACGAACTTCATCCAGCATTTTTTCTGCATCTTTTCCTGTGATATCCATGTTCGTCAGATCCACAAGCATCAGATGATTATCCGTGCCACCGGAAACAATCTTAAAGCCTTCGTCCACCAACGCTTTCGAAAGCGCTGCCGCATTCTTTACCACCTGTTTTTGGTATTCTTTAAACTCATCGCTGAGCGCTTCTTTAAAGCAAACCGCTTTTGCGGCAATCACATGCATCAGCGGACCACCCTGGATTCCCGGGAATACGGCTTTATTAATCATCTGTGCATATTCTTCTTTACACAGAATTAAGCCGCCACGAGGACCACGGAGCGTTTTATGCGTCGTAGTAGTTACAAAATCAGCATACGGTACCGGGTTCGGATGCAGTCCAGCTGCAACCAGACCGGCAATATGTGCCATATCAACCATAAAATATGCGCCGACTTCTTTTGCGATTTCGCCAAACTTTTCAAAATCAATTGTTCTGGAATATGCACTCGCACCAGCTAAAATCAACTGTGGTTTATGTTCGAGCGCCAGTCTGCGGACTTCTTCATAATCGATCATTTCCGTTTCTTCGCTGACACCGTACGGCACAATATTGAAATATTTACCGGAAATATTTACCGGGCTGCCGTGAGATAAATGGCCACCATGAGATAAGTTCATGCTGAGTACCGTATCTCCCGGTTTTAATGCGGCAAAGAAAACCGCTAAATTCGCCTGTGCGCCGGAGTGCGGCTGCACATTGGCATGATCTGCACCAAACAATTCTTTCGCACGCTCAATCGCCAGCGTTTCCGCTACGTCAACAATCTCACAACCACCGTAATAACGCTTGCCCGGATAGC
>JAZSOJ010000173.1:0-11178 GCA_045536855.1 Clostridia bacterium
AACAATCAGAACAACCAGAATCAGAAAAATAATCAGAACGAAATGAAAAATAACAAAGAGCAGGAAAGATAACTACCTGTAAAAAAAGAAAGGACTGCCGGACGGCAGTCCTTTTTTGTTATCTTTTTTTAAGCCTTAAAATTAAGGTATCTAAAGCAAGCCAAACGGCAAGTGCACATAAAGTAATTGCCGTACGCAAGGTGGCATATAGTGCAGGCTCTTTTATCCCGCCGAGCACAAGCAGCCATCCGGCCAGTGTAATAATTAAAATATGAATCAGGTAAATATAATAGGAATTGCGGTCAATCGTAAGCACCCAAGCTTGAAGCGAAAGAGGCGTATGCTCTGCCAAAAATAAACTGATGCGGTAAAAGGAAAGCACCGCCACCGGCATATAAAAGAGCGTAATTTCCTGCTGAAGCGGGAAAGCGATATCGTAAAAATGCCACAAATTCGCTGCGGCAAGCTCTGCGCCAAGAAACAAGGCGTAAAGAATGAACAAGCCCAAAGTCCATTTCTTCAGCTTTTCGCAAAAATCCTCATAATGCTTACCGGCATATAAACCCAGCAAATAGCAAAACAGATAACGCAGAAACAATCCGGGATAGAAGTCATATCCGCAAAGCAGCACCGAGGACAAAAGCGTCAGTACGAAAGCAATCGGCAGTACCATTCGCCCGCTGATGCGGTCGGTCAGACGGCGGAGCAGCGGAAATAGCAAATAAAGCTCCGAAAGCGCAATAACAAAATAAAAATGAGCTTCCTCCTTGCCGGTCACGAATGCCCAAAGAAGTCTTACGATATCAAAATTATGCTTGCCTAAAAGTCCGTGTAAGAGCCAATAGATTACGACCGAAATAACATACGGAATCAGTATTTTTGTAAAGCGACGGCAGTAATAGCTAAGCCACTGGCCCTGATAAGGTGCAAGGGCGCCCTTTAGTCCCGAAAGGAACATAAAACCGAAAATAGCGCAAAAGAGCGGACGCTGAATTAAAAAAGCTGTTTCATATTCCAAAAGCTCCTGCGGAAACAGATGAATACAAACGACAAACAGACAGTAGAGCACATTTTGCAGGCGGATTTCATCTTTGTGCATCGCAGTCTTTTGTTCTGCTGCCATCGGGTCCCCTCCTTTTTAGCGTGTATCAATCCTTTAGTAAAGGAAAAATTATTGTTCACAAATTTCTGTATAACAGAAAGAACCATCACTCTTTAAGCCATAAGTAGAAAACTCGGTTGTACGAATATCAACAAGGTCTTCCCAATCCTCCACATTCAGTTGCCCGAAATGGTTTTGACCTGCAGCAACGACAGTTCCGTCCTTTCTCAGACCAACAATGTGGTTGCAATCAGCATATATTTTGGTAATGTTTTCCCAAGTATGCACCGGTTCTAACAGTTCGGCAAATTCGTAGGGCGAGGTTCTTTTTACCTCAAAGTTATTATTGCGCCAATGAAAGGTGGTATAGTAGTCATCAATAGCAAGCACGACAGTTCCATCCTTTTTCAATCCGGCAGTAAAACCTCCGCCGGCGGCGATGTCAACGATATCATGCCAACCGTCTGTTTTGCATTGCGCCGTGCTGTTATCGCCGGCAGCTACGACAGTTCCATCTGCCTTTAATCCGACGACGTGTTCATCCGAGTTAGAGATCTTTACAATGTCGTTCCACTCTGACTCAACAAAAATTTCTTCTGCCGCGCGAGTAATAAACACATGTTCCTTATCTAGAATTTTTTGTTCTGCCGGTTGTTTTAGAGGCGTATGTACGACTTTCCCAGAGGAAAGTAAAGCAAAAAACACCTCGTCGAATCTACCTTGGAAGTCAGCAAGAGGAAGAAAAGCAACATCTTTCACGCTTTGCCAGGTTGTTAAAATATCTTTCTCTTCTTCATAGCTATCGTTGTCCACATATTTCCATTTGACGGTTTCGTCATCGTCAATCCGAGCGGTTAAATGAAATTGAATATGGTAGTTATCATCAAATAAATACTTGATTAAATCCTCTCTTCGTTTTCTGCTGTCTTTGAAGGAAATAAGTTCGCCGTAAGAATCCACAGCAGAATATATATTAAAACATTTTTCCGTAGATTTTGCGTTATTATATTCTTCCAATGGCAACCAATAAAAAAAGAAAAATAATGTGCAAAGTATTGTCAATAAAACAACGGAGCCCAATAGAAAGAGAATAGTTTTTGATTTTCGTTTCATGGTTATCACCTCAATGTTATTTATTATATCATAAACTGAAAAAAACACAAGACAGAGCGGGAAAAGAAATAACAAAAAAAGGCGAGCAAATTTGCTCGCCGAAGAATTATATTTTACTTTTTCAGTTCATCCAAGCAGTCCGGACAAATGTTTTTTCCCTTAAAAACAAGAACATCTTTTGCATTTCCGCAGAAGATACAGGAGGGCTCATATTTTTTGAGGATAATAGAGCTTCCGTCCACATAAATTTCCAGCGCATCTTTTTCAGAAATGTCTAAAGTTCTTCTCAGCTCGATAGGCAATACCACACGACCAAGTTCGTCCACTTTTCTCACAATACCGGTAGATTTCATATGAATTTCCTCCTCAAAGTAAAATAAATTTGGTTGAATTAAGAAAAGAATACCATAAAGTGGAAAATTTGTCAACAATTTTCTTCAAAAAAAGTAAAAAATATCCAAATTTCTCATAATTTTTACAAAATTGGGAGAAAAATTACAAAAAAACGCACCGAAAACGGTGCGCAGAGTAGACAAAAGAGAGGGCCGATTAATAATAAAATTTCTTTTGTTTGATCACAAGACTAAAGCAAGTGATCATGAAAGCGGCAGCTTCTGCAACGACCAAAGAAAACCAGATTCCGTCTACGCCAAACCACAGCGGCAGAAGCAAAACGGCGCCGACCTGAAAGACCATTGTACGTAAAAAAGAGATGACGGCAGATGTTACACCATCATTTAAAGCAGTGAAAAATGCCGAACCGAATACCGCCATACCGCCGAACAGGAAGGAGAAAGAAAAAACAATAAATGCACGACAGGTAAGTGCAAAAAGATCGGAATCATATCCGACATACATGGCAGAGAACGGCGCAGAAAGCAGTTCGCCTGCCAGAAGCATCAGTAGCGAGAACAACAGGGTAATACGGATGCTTTTTTTGCGCAAATTTTTTAATTCGTCATGGTCTTGTGCGCCAAAGTGATAGCTGACAATCGGCGACATACCAACAGAAAAACCGATAAATACGGCATAGAAAATGATGCCGACATACATTAAAACGCCGTAGGCGGCAACGCCGTCTTCCCCTGAGTAGCGAATCAACTGAAGATTATAAAGCATACTGACGACGGACATAGAAACATTGCTGACAAGCTCGGACATACCATTGGTAATGGTTTTTAAGAGTGCACGGACGTCCATTTTTGATTTTGTCAGGCGAAGCAGGCTTTCGTTTGGACGGGAAAAATAAATCAAAAGCACGATGCAGCCGGAAAACTGGCTGATAGCCGTAGCAATGGCGGCTCCGACAATTCCCCAACCAAAGACCCCGACAAACAGGGCGTCTAAAATGATGTTTCCGCAGCCGGTGATGAGCGAGATCACAAGGGCCAGTTTTGGTTTTTCTGCCACAATGCAAAAGGCTTGAAATTCATGCTGCATGATAAAGGCGGGAAGAGAAACTGCAATAATCCGCCCATAATGCAGACAGTCACTCAGTATTTCCGGTGTTGCTCCGATAAAAATAGCAATCGGCTCAAGGAAAATCGCACAAAAGGCGGTCAAGAAACCACCCAAAATTAAACTGATATAGGTGATCAGGGAAAAAATTCGGTTGGCTTTTTCGTAGTCGCCCTCGCCCAAGGTTTTTCCGATCAGAGCACTGCCGCCGGCACCAAACATCAATCCAAGTCCACCCCAAATGGACAGAAAAGGCAAAATAAAATTAACCGCTGCGAAAGCCGTTTTTCCTGCGTAGTTTGAAATGAAAAAGCCATCGATAATGCCGTAAATAGAGGTGAAAACCATCGTCGCAATTGAGGGCAGGGTAAAGAGCAGTAATTTCTTATATGTAAAATGGTCCGACAAACGAATCCGCATAATGACCTCCCTAGGCTGTATTTCAATAAGATTATAGTATGAAAGGGTCAAAAAGTCAAGGACGGCAAAAGAAAAACCGCCGGTAAAATCGGCGGTTTTTAGAACGTTAAAATTAGTTACACTCAGCGGTTAAGGGACCTGCCAGTTCTTTTAAGAAGAACAGCTTACCCGGGAGAGTCGGCATAAAGCTTGACGGAATCCAACGGGTCGGTTCATGACGCAGAGTCATCCAAAGACTCATGCCCTGCCATTGCATACCACGGGAAAGCGCTCCGTCGCAGCCGCCGATAATAACATCAGCCTGCATAAACAGACCGGGTCCAATGGTGTTTGCACGACACGGAACCAAAGTGGTGCGGGACTTAAAGCTGGTGATTGCATTCTGCTCAATGGTGAGCGGATGGAGAAGCGCACCGATGCGATGGGTGTGTTTCAGCCATTCTTCATCAGAAGCATATTCAGCGCCAAAATGCGGCTCACAGAATGCGATATGGCACATACGGCCAACGCCGAATACCAAAGCAAGTTTTGCACCTTCGTCTTTTAATTTCTTAATTTTTTCTGCGTAAGTCGGCAGATTTTCTTTGGTTGCAAAGTTTCTCTGGGACTCCGGAACAGTCAGTTCGCCCAGCGGTTTATAGAAAGCTTCCTGCATTGCATTTTGGAATGCGGCCGGATCGTTAGAAGGTAAGGTATTACCCTCGCCGTCAGACCATTCGTCCATATTAAAGCAGGTAACGTGCTCACAGGAAATGTTCCATTCCTTTAAGAAGAATACAGCCCACTTATACATACCCATTGGGCCAACCGGCAGAATCATTGCAAGCTTTTCGCCGTTATCCTTTGCTTTTTTAATCTGCAGAGCAATTTCATGACCCATCAGCGTGTCAAATTCCTCTACGGAGTTGCACATAATCGGAGTAAAGTCCTTGTTCCAGTGCGGCTGACGAATGAAGATGTCCTCCGGTTTGTCAGCGATGCACTTGTCGATTTTTCCCATGTCCCATCCTGCCGGATAGAAGCCTTCCAAGAGAGATCCCTTTACGGTATCCATAAAATTCATTTTACTCGCTCCTTTATAAAAATTTTGATTGCTTTATTGATTACGGTAAAAAGTCGCTTTGGTACGACTTTTCCGTACATCTGACACAGCGCAAATGCTTTTATGACCATGCGCTTATAGGCAGACGGTCATTTACAAATTTCTATTTTTATGATATATTATATAAAGGGAATTGAAAATGCACGATAACACAAAAAAAATATATTTTTGTTCAGAGCATATAAGTTGAGGTGTTATATTTGGCGAAAGATATTTATATCCGTCAAACCATCCGTAGTCTAATTAATGTGAATAAAATTGTCACGATTCACTATTCGGATTTTGATAAGGATTTTGATTATCCGGGCGAAAGCCACGACTTTTGGGAGTTTTTGTATGTGGAGCGCGGTGAGGTTCATTTACAGACTAAAAATCAGGAGTTAAAACTCCGTGAGGGTGAAATCATTTTCCATAAACCGAATGAGTTTCACAGACATTTCTGTAACGGAACGGTTTCGCCCCGTCTGTTCATCGTGACCTTTGTTTGTCGTTCGCCGGCAATGGCGGTGTTTCGCAGTATGCATACCCGCCTGCCGAGAGCCGTTTTGCCGATGATCAGCCGCTTAATCAACGAGGCGAAGGAAAGCTTTTTGCTTCCTGAGCATGATCCGCATATCAAGGGTCTTTCGCCGGCACCGAATAGTCCTCCGGGCGGACCGCAGATGGTAAAGCTATCCTTAGAAATGCTTTTAATTACGCTTCTTCGTGAGTCCGAGCGAGCAGTATTTACCTCAAAGGATGCGTGGGAGGAGAGGCTTACCAATGAAATGACGGAATATTTATCGGCACACTTGTCTGACCGCATCACATTGGGCGAAATCTGTGATAAATTCCATTACAGCAAAACGCTTTTGTGCAGTACCTTTCGTCGGGCGATGGGGATGGGCATTATGGAATATCACAGTCGTCTGCGCATTGAGTATGCAAAGGATTTGCTGCTGCGGCAAGCTTGTTCCGTACGTGAGGCATCGGAGCAGACCGGCTTTGAAAACCAGTACTATTTTTCACGGGTGTTTCGCCGTTACGAAGGGAAATCACCACGTGAATTCTTAAAAGAAAATCGGAAACTATAAGGGATATCACGATGGATCCCAAAGGAAAGAAAATTAATTTTAAGAAGAGCGTTTACCGAGGGAGTCAGAGCAAAGGATGAGGCGCACAAAAGAGCGCAGAAAGGAATTTCATGATCGAAAATGTAGGTTTATTAAAACAGATACCGCTCGCCCTGCTTTCGTGGTATGACCGTGAAAAGCGGGTGCTTCCATGGCGGGAAAATAAAGACCCTTATCGTGTGTGGGTGTCGGAAATCATGCTTCAGCAAACAAGGGTGGAAGCGGTAATTGACTATTACAACCGCTTTTTAAAACTGTTCCCAACGGTCAAAGCTTTGGCGGAGGCGCCGACCGAGCAGGTCTTAAAAGCGTGGGAGGGACTTGGGTATTACAACCGTGCAAAAAACCTACAAAAAGCGGCACAAATGGTGGTCAATGATTATAACGGGATATTTCCCAAAACAGCGAAAGAATTGTTAAAACTTCCGGGGATCGGTCGTTATACGGCAGGAGCGGTCAGCTCGATTGCCTATGATTGCCCCGAACCGGCGGTGGACGGAAACGTGTTGCGAGTGATTATGCGCATCTTAGCGTGTCATGAAAATGTGTCCAAGGATTCGGTCAAAACCGAGGTGGAGGAGCTGGTGCGCAGGATTATTCCGATCCGTGCTGGCGATTTTAATCAGTCACTCATGGAGCTTGGTGCGCTTGTTTGCCTGCCGAATGGTGCGCCTTTGTGCGAAAAATGCCCTCTTTCTGATATCTGTGAGGGCAGACATAAAGGAATTGCCGGTGAGTTACCGAATAAAACACAGAAAAAAGAACGAACAATAGAAAAGAAGACGGTGTTTATCATCGTAGAGGATGGACGTGTGGCACTTTGCAAACGACCGGAAAAGGGTCTGCTTGCAGGGATGTGGGAGTTTCCCAACTGCGAGGGTACACTTGGTCCGAAAAGGGCAAAAGAGCAGCTTGCGGACTGGGGGATTTCAGGCGAAATGTCAAAATTAGGGAGAGCGGTGCATATCTTTACTCATAGAGAGTGGCATATGAGCGCCTATTTTGTGCGAGCACAATCCACGGGCAGAAATTCGTTTGTCTGGGCGGATGAGAGAGAACTGAAAGAAAGCCTGACCGTTCCGACGGCATTTTCCTCGTTTACAAAGCAATTAAAGGCAGAATGGAGAAAAGAACGATGATACGTTTTTTAGTACGACGATTGATTAAAAATCATGAGGCAATTATGGATAAAAAAGTACGGGAACAATATAGTATTTTAGCGGCGGTGCTTGGTGTTATCTGTAATTTATTTTTGTTTTCACTCAAATTAGTGATTGGTTTTTTTGTAAATTCCGTCGCAATTATGTCGGATGCATTTAACAATTTATCGGACATGGGTTCATCCATCGTTTCGGCGGTTGGCATAAAAATGAGTAATCAGCGTGCGGATAAGGAGCACCCATTCGGTCACGGACGCATGGAGTATATTTCAGCGCTCATTGTTGCATTTATCATTATGCTGATTGGTTGGGAACTGTTTAAGACGTCGGTTGACAAAATATTTCATCCGCAAAAACCGGAGCTTTCACCAATATTGATTACGATTTTGGCACTCTCGGTACTGGTTAAGGTGTGGATGTATTTTTACAATCGTTATATTGGGAAGAAAATCAATTCTGCAGTTATTTTAGCAACAGCAAAAGATTCTATCAATGACGTGTTGTCAACGAGTGTAGTGATTCTTTCAACGGTCGTTGGCGCTCGCCTGAGTTTCCCGCTTGATGGCATCATGGGCGCATTGGTTTCGCTTGTGGTGTTATATTCCGGTTTTTCGATTGCAAAGGATACGACAAGTGTACTTTTAGGTACGATGCCTGACCCGGCGCTTGTCAGGGCGCTTGAAGAACGAATTTTGAGGGAAGAGGCAATCGTCGGAACGCACGATTTAATTGTGCATGATTACGGTCCCGGCAGAGTGATGGCATCTGTGCACGCAGAAGTGCCGGACACTGCCGATGTGGTCAAAATCCACGAAATCATTGACCGAGTAGAGAAGGAAATTTCAAACGAACTCGATGTCCATATCGTGATTCATATGGACCCGATTTCGGTCAGTTGCGAGCGGACAGATGCCTTCCGTGCGCTGGTACTTGAAACAGTAAAAAGCATCGATGAAAGCTTTGGTATCCACGATTTCCGTATGACAGACGGAGAGGACAATATCAATTTAATTTTTGATTTGGAGATTCCCGGCGGAAAAAGCGGGAAACAGAAGGAAGAGCTTGTGAGCGAAATTAAGCGCAGGCTGAGTGAGCACGACGAAAAGCTTCAGGCAGTCATTCAGGTGGACGATATTTTTCGGTGATAAGGAGAGAAAACCGTGAAACAAAACGAGAAGAAAAAAAGCAAAAAAGGCCTTTTCCAGCGCTTTCTGCCGTATTTTAAGAAATATCGGTGGATTGTGGTTTTAGACCTTTTCTGTGCGGCCCTCACTACGCTTTGTGAGTTGTTTTTGCCACTCATTGTTCGCTACATCACCGATGCGGGTATCCGGGGCGATGCCTCGCTGACCGTTTCTGTTATTTTGCGGCTCGGTGTGTTTTATCTGATTCTCCGTGTGATTGATACAGTGGCAAACTACTATATGCAATCCATCGGTCATATTATGGGCTCACGGATTGAAACGGATATGCGAAAGGATTTGTTTTCGCATCTTCAGAAACTTTCCTTTTCTTATTTTGATAATACAAAAATCGGGCAGATCATGACGAGAATTACCAGCGATTTGTTTGATGTGACGGAGTTTGCGCACCATTGTCCAGAGGAGTTCTTCATCGCCGGAATTAAAATCACGGCAGCGTTTGCGATTTTAGCGGGAATGAATCTGTGGTTGACGCTTATCATCTTTTCGATTCTTCCTTTGATGCTTGTCTGCTCCCGATTTTTTCAAAAGAGGATGCGTCGGGCATTTAAGGAATCCCGTCAGCAAATCGGCGAAATCAATTCGCAGGTGGAGGACAGCCTTTTGGGCGTTCGTGTGGTCAAATCCTTTGCCAATGAGCCGATAGAAAAGGAAAAGTTCAAAAAGGGAAATCTTCGCTTTTTGGATATTAAAAAAATCACCTATCACTATATGGCAGGCTTTCACAGCACGACCCGTATTTTTGACAGTATTATGTATATTACCGTGGTGGTGGCAGGCGCTTTGTTTATGATTGACGGTGCAATTACACCGGCGGACCTCACCGCATACCTTTTATATGTCTCAACGCTACTCACCTCGATTCGACGGATTGTGGAGTTTACGGAGCAGTTCCAAAGAGGTATGACGGGGATTGAGCGATTTGTTGAAATTATGGATGAGCCGATTGAGGTTTGCGACCTGCCCGATGCCAAAGAACTTGTGAATGTGAAAGGTAATATCCGCTTTGACCATGTGAGATTCCGTTATTCCGAGGAGCTTTCGGATGTCTTGTGCGGCATTGATTTAGAGGTTCCCCAAGGCGCAAATATTGCTTTGGTCGGCCCGTCGGGTGGCGGGAAGACGACGTTTTGCAGTCTGATTCCCCGTTTTTATAATCTGACGGAGGGACGAATTTTAATTGACGGCGAGGACATTACGCACCTCACGCTTGCGTCCTTGCGCAACCAAATCGGCGTTGTTCAGCAGGAGGTCTATCTGTTTTCCGGTACGGTGTATGAAAATATAGAGTACGGAAAACCGGGGGCATCGAAAGAGGAAATCATAGCGGCAGCCAAAGCCGCAGGGGCACACGAATTTATTATGGAACTGGAAAACGGCTACGACACCTATGTCGGCGAGCGTGGAGTGAAGCTTTCGGGCGGACAAAAGCAGAGAATCAGTATCGCAAGAGTGTTCTTAAAGAATCCGCCGATTCTGATTTTAGATGAGGCAACCTCAGCTCTTGACAATGAAAGTGAACGCTTGGTGCAGGAGTCACTCGAAAAACTGACGCGCGGAAGAACAACCTTTACGATTGCACACCGCTTAACGACGATTCGTAATGCCTCACGCATCTTAGTCCTTACCAAAGAAGGAATCGTCGAGCAGGGAACGCATAAAGAGCTGATGGAGAAAAAAGGAATATATTTTGAACTGTACAGCATGTATCAAGAAAATGCTGAATCATAAAAAAGGCTGTGACGCTCGTCACAGCCTTTTCATTATGGTTCTTATTTATTCTTTAAGTTAAACCAAGCATCCAAGCCGAGATATTCAGCGGTATCGCCGAGTTCTTCTTCGATGCGGAGCAACTGGTTGTATTTTGCAACACGGTCGGTTCTGGACGGAGCACCGGTTTTAATCTGACCGGAGTTGGTAGCAACTGCGATGTCAGAGATGGTGGTGTCTTCGGTCTCACCGCTTCTGTGAGAGGTAACAGCGGTGTAACCTGCACGGTTTGCCATCTGAATAGCCTCTAAGGTTTCGGTCAGAGAACCAATCTGGTTAACTTTGATTAAGATAGAGTTGGAAACGCCCAGCTCGATACCTTTTTTCAGTCTTTCGGTGTTGGTTACGAACAGGTCATCACCAACGAGCTGCATCTTGTCGCCGAGCTTGTCGGTCAGGATTTTCCAAGCATCCCAGTCTTCTTCAGCTACGCCGTCTTCGAGAGAGATAATCGGATATTTGCTTGCGAGGTCTTCCCAGTAAGCAACCATTTCTTCACGGGTCTTAAAGATATCGGTCTTCCAGAAGTAGTAACCGTCTTTGCCGATTTTCTTAGCTTCTTCGTACATTTCAGTAGCAGCAGCATCGATTGCGATACGGAAATCGTCGCCCGGCTTAAAGCCAGCCTTTTCAACTGCCTCTAAGATTACCTGAATAGCTTCTTCGTCACTCTTTAGGTTCGGAGCGAAACCACCCTCGTCACCAACAGCGGTGCTGTAACCTTTGGACTTTAATACGC
>JAZSOJ010000196.1:0-15743 GCA_045536855.1 Clostridia bacterium
GTGCTTTGGAGCGCTAAATCTAAAAACCGTCTGGACATGGACTTATTTTCCCGTGGAGAGTATGCCAAATCGGTAGAACAAAATTCCATGGCAGAAGCGATTTCTAAGGTGCTCTATCCGGCGGACGATCATTATCGCGGAAAAATGTTGCGTCTGTCGCAACAATATCTTTTGGTTTGCGCATCCCTGCAGAGCATCTTGCGTAAGTTTGAAAAAGAGCATGACGATATTCACCTTTTGCCGGAAAAAGTGGCGATTCACATCAATGATACACACCCGTCGCTTTGTGTGCCGGAACTGATGCGTATTCTCCTGGATGAATATGAACTGGAATGGGAAGATGCGTGGGAGATTACATCAAAAACACTTGCCTATACCAATCATACCGTAATGAGTGAGGCGCTGGAGCGTTGGCCGGAAGGGTTATTTAGAGAAAAACTTCCCCGCATTTATCAAATCGTTTGCGAAATTCATCGCCGTTTCCACCAGAGCCTCATTAAGCACTATGGTGGCGACTATGCGAAAATCAATTATATGGATATCATATCGGGCGAGCAGGTCAAGATGGCAAATCTTTGTCTTTGCTGCTGCCATAAAGTGAATGGTGTTTCAAAACTGCATAGCGATATATTAAAAAACGATATTTTTCACGACTTTTATTATATTATGCCGAATAAGTTTGAAAGTGTGACCAATGGCATCGCTTATCGACGTTGGTTGTGTCAGGCAAATCCGGCACTTACTGACTTCTTGAAAGAACTGATAGGTGACGGATTTATTAAGAATGCATCCCAGCTTGAAAAGCTACTTTCGTATCAGCAAGATCCTGCTGTGCTCGAACGATTGCATCAAATTAAGCAAGGGAACAAAGAAGTTCTTGCGCAATATATAAAAGAACACAATGGGATTTTAGTGGATCCGATGTCCATTTTTGATGTTCAGGTCAAACGTCTGCATGAATATAAACGACAGCTTTTAAATATTCTTCATGTGATGCATCTGTATCAAAAGCTGAAAGAGGATCCGTCGATGGAGGTTGTGCCCCGCACTTTTATTTTTGGAGCGAAAGCGTCCGCCGGCTATGTGATGGCAAAACAGATTATACGCTTGATCAATATGGTGGCAAAAGAAGTGAATTCGGACCCGCAAACCCGTGATAAATTAAAGGTTATCTTTTTAGAGGATTACCGTGTTTCCTTGGCAGAACTGATTATTCCGGCGGCAGAAATTTCCGAACAGATTTCCGTTGCCGGAAAAGAGGCGTCGGGAACGGGCAATATGAAGTTAATGATTAACGGAGCGGTTACTTGCGGAACGCTTGATGGTGCGAATGTGGAAATTTTAGAGCAGGTGGGAAGAGAAAATATCTTTCTGTTTGGCATGACGAAAGAAGAGGTGGTTGCACTTTGGCAACAAGGATATGATCCGATGAAGATTGCTCAAACCAATCCGGATATCAAAGCAGTGATTGACTGGATGCAATCCGGCGTCGGCGGTGCAAACTTTACGGATATTGTCAACTCGCTTACCCAGGGTTCCTATGGGAGTGCAGACAGTTTTATGAACTTGGCCGATTTCCAATCGTATCAACAAATCCACCAGACGATTCAAAAGGTATATCAAGATCAAAAAAGATTTATGGAAATGTCGCTTGTTAATATTGCAAAAGCAGGAATTTTTTCTGCAGATCGTGCAGTAGAGGAATATGCAGAACGCATCTGGAATTTAAAGCCGTTGAAATAAAAAGGGGAACAAAATGGAACTGATATTTGACAGCCGAAATCGAAGATTTAAGGAGCCGTTTGGTTGCGCAAAAAAAGGAGAGAACGTGGAGTATAGCGTAATGGTGTCAAAGTGCGCCGAAGAAGTTTTTCTCCTGATGCAAAAAGACGGTCAAGAGGAACAATGGGTGAGAATGGAACGACGTGACACAAACGAAGACTATGACATCTATCATATCAGTGTTCCGATTTGGGAAGAGGGACTTTATTTTTACAGGTTTTGTGTCCGTAAAGACGGAAGGGATATTTTTTTTGGTCACAACGAGGAAAATGCTCCCTCTTCTTCGCTATCTGAACGTTGGCATCTGCTTTGCTATGATGATGCTTTGCGCCCGCCGGCAGAAAGTATGGGAAAAGTTTATTATCAGATTTTTCCGGATCGATTTTATCAGCTTGGGACTTGTGATACAAAAGATAAACTTCAACCATTCTGGGTGCATGAAAATAAAAGTGATGTTCCTCACTATTTGCCGGATGAACGTGGAGAAATAAAAAATAATGATTTTTTTGGAGGCAACCTTGCCGGCATCGCCGAAAAACTCGATTACCTCTCTTCGTTGGGCGTGCAAGTCTTATATTTAAACCCTATTTTTATGGCATATTCCAACCACCGTTATGACACGGCGGACTACCATCGGATTGATCCGTTGCTTGGAACGGAACAGGACTTTTGCAAATTGTGTGATTTGGCGCATCAAAAAGGGATGCGCCTGATTTTAGACGGTGTTTTTTCCCATACGGGCGATCGCAGCATCTATTTTGACCGTGCTTCCGAGTTTGGTGGAGGTGCAGTGAGCAAAGACGATTCTCCGTATCGCAAGTGGTATCGGTTTCACAATTATCCGCACGAGTATGAGAGCTGGTGGGGGATCCAAACGCTTCCTTGTGTTGAGGAAACCGAGCCTTCCTATCAGGAATTTATCATTACCGGACAAAACAGTGTGGTGCGGCACTGGCTTCGGTTGGGAGCAGACGGCTATCGGCTGGATGTAGTAGATGAATTACCGGATTGCTTTTTGGAAAAGTTGTACAAAACCGTCAAAGAGGAAAAAACGGATGCGATTGTCATCGGAGAAGTATGGGAGGACGCCTCTGACAAAATAAGCTATGGCGTGCGCAGAAAATATCTTTGGGGCAGGGAACTTGATGGCGTAATGAATTATGTGTATCGTGCAGCCATCATTGATTTCGTGTCCGGAAAAATAAGCGGGAAATCGTTTATGGAGCGTGTGATGCGTCTTGCGGAGCATTATCCGCATGAGGTATTGTGCAGTTCAATGAGTTTTTTGTCCACTCATGACACGGTACGCATCCTTACTCTTTTTGCAGGGCCGGATGGGATGCAGATGACACGGGAAGAAAGAGCCTGCGCACAACTTTCGGAGGAAGAAATACGTCGGGGCGAAAAGCTCCTTTCAGCGGCGATTTTTTTGTTGTTTACCTTGCCGGGCAGTCCCTGTATCTATTATGGAGACGAAATCGGAATGCAGGGGTATGAGGATCCGTTCAATCGCCGTTTTTTTGATTGGAAAAAATCAAACCATAAGATTATGCAAGAATATGGCCGTCTCTCAAAACTTCACCGTGTGTCGGAGGCACTCCGAAAAGGAACGATTCGGACAATTTCGGCGCAGGGCGGACTGGTTATTTTCAGCCGGCAAAGCGATAGAGAAGAACTTTTGTGCGCCGTGAATGTTTCTGCACAAGCGGAGGAAATCAGATTGGGAGAATGTGAACCCTTAATTTTTTCTCGCTGTCTTAATGACGAAGGTACACTCACGGTACTCCCTTATGGTTATGTGGTATGGTAAGAAAAAAGACTGCCCTCGGCAGTCTTTTCTTATGTCGGTATTAAATTTCGGATAGCTTTTTAAGGACCTTTCCCAAAATATACACCTGCTCTTTTGGATATACTGTTGGAGTATCGTCTTCTAATGAGGTCAATGAAATGGTTTCTTCGTCCGCATGAAGATAGCAGAGTTTATGCTCCACTTGATCAATCAACACGAGCGCCAGTTCACCGTCGTCAACGACATCTTGCCGGAGACAAAAGACCAGGTCACCTCTGACAAGAGAGGAATGATTTAATGTGTCATCGGTGATATGAAAGGCCAGAAAATCTCCCTCACCCACAATGTTATGAGGCAGGGTAATTTTTGTTCGTCCGACATCCGGATCAATCGGAAGAATAGGGATTTCTACCAGAGTCGGTGTGGGTTTTTGCGGATCAGCAATGGTGAGTTGTGTTTTGCCTAACAGCTCGTCGATCGAAACGCCATAGAAGTCAGCAACACGTTCCAGCTTTTCGTGCGATCCCGGTTCAGAATAGCCACTTTCATAATTTGAAATGGTGCTTTTATTGACCCCCAGATATTCGGCAACCTGTGCCTGGGTCAAGCCTTTTTGCTTGCGCAGACGCTTGAAATTAACGGAAAAATCAGACATCAGGATATCTCCTTTATAGCAATTTATTAGCGATAAAAGTTTCTTCTGCTTGCGTTCTTTCTTTTTTCACGAAGCTTTTTCTGGCGACGCAATTCGTTCCAACGCAAAATTAAAATAATAGCTACGAGGATACCAAGCGGAACCATGACCCAAGCACTCAAAAGCCAGCCGAGAATAGTTCCGAAAATCATACGGATATAGCTGATACCAACTTCTTTTTTATTGACAAGTTCAACGGAACCGAGCGTGTAGCCATCATAGCTGTATGTAATATGGCCAACGGCTTGGCCTTCTGCGACTGGCGCAGTAACTGTATCCGGAATGGCCAGCTCCGTTTCAAGCTTTGATTTATCATATCCTACCGGCAAAAGGACACGCAACGGTTCCTTCGTGGATAAGACTGCCTGTGCACCGCCGGAAGCCCACTGTACTTCTTTGGTTGCCACGATTTCTTCCGTATCGGAAAGGGTTTGCATTCTATAATTTTTGAATGCGTAATTAAACAATGTAATTGGGTCAGCAAAGGAATGGTTCACATCGTCAACCTGCGGAGCATCTAAAACGACACAGAGATATTCCGCCCCATCCTTTTCAGCGCTCGCCACTAAACATTTTCCTGCTTTTGATGTGTGCCCGGTCTTAATTCCCGTTGCGGCAGAGAAAAGGTACTTTCTTCCCATCGCAGGGTTTATGAGGGCGTTGCGGTTAGAAAACTCACGAATTTCATGATATTTATTCGTTGGTTCGATCTGGTATTTTGTTGTGGAAACAATTTCCGAAAACAGCTGATATTTCATCGCTTCCCTTGCGATTAAACATAAATCTCTTGCTGTTGTGTAATGATTATCATCGTGATACCCGTGCGGATTCATAAAGTTTGAACCGGTTGCACCCAGTTCGGCTGCACGGGCGTTCATCCGCTGAGTAAAGGCTTCCTGAGAGCCGGCAACTTCTTCTCCGAGTGCATTTGCTGCATCGTTTGCCGAATCTACCAACAGACCGTAGAGCAACTGACGAACGGTCAGTTCTTCCCCGTTTAACAGTCCCATATTACTTCCGTCTCGGTCAATATCTACAGCGCTTTCGCTGATGGTTACAATCGCTTCAGGGTCAAGATTTTCAATCGCTAAAAGTGCGGTTAATATTTTTGTTGTACTGGCGGGATAACGCTTGGCATCCGCATCCTTTTCATATAATACACGTCCGCTTTTTGCATCCATTAAAATAGCAGAAGAGGCTTCCAGTTCAATGGAATTTTCCGTTTCTCCCATCGCCGGAACGGTCAGTCCTGCAAGGACAATGAACGCAAGAATCAAGCAGAACATCTTTTTCATCGTTGCTTCCTCCTTTGGTTTTACACAATCAAACAAAATCTCTTCTTATTTTACTATGAAACAAGAAAAAAATCAACAGATATGCCAAAAAAATATTGGAAAGCCTTGAAAAATATGTGGAACTATTATATAATATTAAGGTATATATGTTTTGAAAAAACAAGCAGGAGGAATGTAAAAAGATGATTAAAATTGCCATTGACGGACCTTCCGGCGCAGGAAAAAGTACAGTGTCCAAAGCGTTAGCGAAAAAGCTTGGCTATATTTATGTGGATACGGGTGCAATGTATCGTGCGGCTGCGCTCGGCTGCATCACCGCAGAGATTGATATTAAAAATGATCCTGAGCGTGCGGCAGAAATGGTTTCGTACATGAATATTGATATTAAATATGGCGAAGACGGGTCGCAGTTAATCTTCTTAGATCGGGAGAATGTAACGGACTTTATCCGCACTCCCGAGGTCTCCATTGGCGCATCGGATATTTCTAAAATTCCGGAGGTGCGCTTAAAACTTGTGGATATCCAAAGAAAGCTCGGGGAAGAACAAAATGTGATTATGGACGGCCGTGATATCGGAACCTATGTGTTTCCCGATGCTGATGTTAAGATTTTTCTGACGGCAACGGATGAGGAGCGCGCAAGAAGAAGACATAAAGAATTGCTTGAAAAGGGCCAGACGGTAACATTCGAGGAAGTGCTCGAGGATATGCGTTACCGTGATAAAAATGATTCTACCCGTGCATTTGCACCTTTAAAACCGGCAGAAGACAGCGTTTTGGTAGAGACAGACGGCTTAAGCTTTGAGGAGTCGGTCGCCAAGGTTCAGTCCATCATTGAAGAGAGGCTGGGAAAAGATGCTTTATAAGTTTATCAGCTTTTTGCTTCGGGTTTTTATGCGTCTCATCTTTCGGGTTAAGGTTTACGATATGGAAAACTTCCCGAAGGAAGGGCCGGTAATTGTGAGCATCAACCATACCAGCTATTGGGATGTGCCGTTGGTGGGATGCCTCATGCCGAGAAAGCTTCACTATATGGCAAAACACGATTTGTTTAAAGTTCCGCTTTTGGGCAGTTTTATGAAATGGGTAGGAGCGTTTCCCGTCACGAGAGGGAAGGGTGATATCGGTGCCATTCGTACCGCACTCGAAGTTTTGAGACAGGGAAAGGTTATTGCGATTTTCCCTGAGGGACGCCGTGTGAAAAAAGGAATGGAGCATTCCGCCAAACCCGGTGTTGCACTGATTGCGGAAAAAAGCGGTGCGCCGATTCTGCCGATTGCTATCGGTGGAAAATACCGTTTGTTTGCCCGTGTACCGATTACCGTGGGTGAGCCGATTTGGGTCAAGGCTCCCGAGAAGGGACATTTATCGTCTGACGAGCTTAAAGAAATCAGTTCAGATGTGCTACATACGATTTTAACCATGGCGGGTGAGGCTTAATGGAATATGTTGTGGCAAAAACAGCGGGTTTTTGCTTTGGCGTGGCAAGAGCACTTGAATTAGTGGAGAAAACCGCAGAAGACGGAAAACTTTATCATACTCTGGGCCCGATTATCCATAATTCGCAGGTGGTGGAGGATTTGGCACAAAAGGGAATTACGGCGATTGATTCGCTTGGTGATGCCAAACCCGGAGCGACCGTGTTTGTCAGAACACACGGGGTAGGGCCTAAGATCTATGAGGAAATGAAACAAAAGGGGATAAAGTATATTGACCTGACCTGCCCTTTTGTCAAGAAGATACACGATATTGTCAAAAAGCATCATGATGAGGGAATGCGTATTATCATCATCGGTGACAAAAATCACCCTGAGGTTTTGGGTATTTCCGGTTGGGCTGGCTCGGATGCAGTCATCATTGGCTCGGAAGAAGAGGCAAAAAGTATCGAAAACAGTGAAATACCGACATGCATTGTAGCACAGACAACATTTAACAGAAATATTTATAAAAAAATTATATTTTTTTTAAAAAAAACTTGCAAAAATGCAGTGTTTTTTGATACAATATGTAGTGCAACGCATAAGAGACAGGAAGAAGCGCTTAACTTAGCAAAGACCATGGATGTAATGATAGTTTTAGGTGGCAGGAACAGTTCCAACACGCAAAAGCTGTATGACATCTGCAAAGAGGCCTGTCCCGTTTCATATTGCTTAGAATCAATAGATGAGCTTGGCGATAGGAACGTGCTTTTAGGCAAACGAGTTGGAATTACTGCCGGAGCCTCTACTCCCGCAGTTATAATAAAGGAGGCAATTAACAAAATGGAAAATCAGGAACAGAGCTTTGCAACACTTTTCGAGGAATCCCTCAAAACTTTAAATACAGGTGACGTGGTTACAGGTACTGTAATTGAAGTTAGACCTAACGAGGTCATTGTGGATTTGCAGGTTAAGCAGGACGGTATTATCCCTGCTTCCGAAATCTCGGATGATCCGAGTGTAACACCCGAACAGGTCGTAAAGGCGGGCGACGAAATTGAAGTATTTGTCGTTCGTGTAAACGATGCTGACGGAAACATCATGCTTTCCAGAAGAAAGCTTGATGCAATTCAGACCTGGAACGATGTCGTTAAGGCATACGAGGATGGAACCATTCTTTCCGGAAAAATTTCAAACGTTGTCAATGGCGGCGTAATCGCTATGTACAAAGGCGTCAAGGTGTTTATTCCGGCGTCGCTGGCAAGTGACCGTTTCTTAAGTGACCTCTCCGAGCTCGTTGGTAAAGAGGTTGAGTTTAAGTTGGTTGATATGAATGAAAAACGCCGTCGTGTAGTCGGTAGCGTAAAAGCTGTTATGATGGCTCAGAAGACCGAGCTTGAGGGCAAATTCTGGGAAACTGCAGCAGTTGGCAATACCTACAGCGGTGTTGTGAAATCCTTGACCAACTTCGGTGCATTTGTTGACCTTGGCGGTGTGGATGGTTTGGTTCACATTTCCGAGCTCAGCTGGAAGAGAATCAAGCATCCGTCGGAAGTCGTAAGTGTTGGCGATACTCTGGATGTATATATTAAGGACATTAATGAAGAAACCAAAAAGATTTCCTTAGGCTTTAAGAAGGCTGAGGACAATCCGTGGGAAATTGCGAAAAAATCTTTGGAAGTCGATGCAACCGTTAAGGCTAAAATCGTCAGAATGCTTCCGTTTGGTGCATTTGCTGAAATTCTGCCGGGAATCGATGGTTTGATTCATATCTCGCAGATTGCAAACAAGAGAATTGCAAAACCGCAGGATGAACTCACGATTGGTCAGGAAGTAGAAGCAAAGATTGTTGATATCAATTGGGAAACTAAAAAAATAGGTCTTTCCATTCGTGCACTTCTGCCGGAGGAGGCTCCGAAAGCAGAAGAAGCTGCTCCGGCTCCTGAAGCAGAAGAAGTACCGGTTCATAAAGAAGAATTGGGTGCAACTATCGGAGAAGCAGTAGAAACAGAAGAATAATTTGAATCAAACTTAGAAAGACCGCAGCAATCGTTGCGGTCTTCTTGTTAATAGTAGAGATTTATGAAATGATAAAACGGGTCTATCGATAAACCTTTAGGAGGGTAATTCCATGAATCTTTTAGATGAAATTAAGTTCTGTAAACTATTAGCGGAAAAATGGCCCACAAAAAGAGATGTTGTGTCAGAAATTATCAATTTGCAGGCCATCCTTGGTCTGCCGAAAGGCACGGAGCATTTTATTAGTGATATTCATGGGGAACATGAGCATTTTAATCACATCATGAGGACAGCATCAGGGGTTATCAGGGCAAAGATTTATGATGTATATAAAGATGAGCTGTCAACCGAGGCGCAGATTCAACTTGCTAATTTAATTTATTATCCGGAAAAAGTCTTGGAAGACGGAGAAAAAAGCAAGCGGTGGATGGAAGAAAATCTGCTGCGACTGATCGAAATTTGTAAAGTTGCTTGTGGAAAATATACTCGTTCTAAGGTCAGAAAAGCGTTGCCTGAAAAATATTCTTATATTATTGATGAACTCTTAAATTGTAATTTTAAGAATGTCAATATGGAAAATTATTATAACAGAATTATAGAAACGATTATTGCGATGGGTTGCGCTGATGACTTTATGATTGAAATCGCAAAAGTCATCCGAACAATGTCGATTGATCATCTGCATATTGTAGGAGACCTGTTTGACCGTGGCTCCAGACCGGACCTTGTTTTAGATACATTGATTGACATAAAGACCATTGATGTTCAATGGGGCAATCATGATGTTGTATGGATGGGAGCGATGATGGGCTCTGATGTTTGTATTGCGGTGGTCATTGCCAATAGCTTAAAATATGGTAATATACTGTTCTTAGAAGAGGGTTATGGCATTAGTCTTCGTCATCTTGAACGTTTTGCGAATCAGTATTACACGGGGAAAAACAGCATCGAAAAAATGTATAAGGCAATCTCTGTCATAAGATTCAAATTAGAAGACAAGGTGATGCTTTCTGAGCCTGATTTTGGCATGGCGGATGCATCAAAGCTTGATAAAATTGATTTTTCTGATATGAGTTGGTGCGGACATAAACTGAATACGGATGAATTCCCTACGGTTGACCGCACAAATCCCATCAAGCTGACAGAAGAAGAGCAAGAGATTATGGAAGGTCTCCGACATAGTTTTCTGTATAGTGAAAAGATGCAAAAGCATTTGAATTTTATGTTTTCTAAGGGAAGTATTTATCTCCGCCATAACGGAAATCTGTTGTATCACGGATGTATTCCGTTAGACAGCGATGGCGAGTTTTCTGTGATTTCGTTCCATGGGAAAAACTATTCCGGCAAAGCTTATATGGATTTTTGTGAAAGAAAACTGCGGGAAGCATATAAGGAGAAAAAGGGGCCTTTTGTCAATTTCGCTTGGTACTTATGGTGTGCTCCCAACTCGCCGTTATTCGGGAAAAAGAAAATGGCGACCTTTGAGAGAATGTATATTGATGATGCATCCACTCACACAGAGGAGAAACAGCCGTATTTTCACCTTTGGGATGAAGAGGAAATATGTAATAAAATTTTGAGAGAGTTCGATTTAAAGTGCGAAGAAGGGCACATCATTAATGGACACATCCCAGTGAGATTCAAAGATGGGGAGAGCCCGGTCAAAGCAAATGGAAAGCTTATTCTTATTGACGGAGGTATGTCAACTACATACCGCAAACAGACGGGAATCGCAGGCTATACGCTTATCTTCAATTCCTATGGTTTGGCGATTACATCGCACTCGCCTTTTGAAAGTATCCAAAATATCGTGGAAGAAAATCGGGAAATGATGTCACAAAGATATATTGTGGAAAAAGTGGAAAGAAGACTTTCCGTCGGAGATACAGACAAAGGCAAACAACTGCGGGCGGATATAGAAGACTTGAAAAATTTGATGTTTTTATATGACGCAGGAAGCATCCCGGAAAAGCATTCATAGATTTCGGGTGAAAAGCAGAATTTTACATTATAATAAAAAAGAGGATTGCAGAGCAATCCTCTTTTTTATATTAAAGTCAGTAACCATTCTGCGATCAGTACAGCCGATGTTCCGCCAATGGCAACAGTTAACAACCCTTTCTTCAGCCATGCAAGCAGTAAAGAAACCAGTACACCAAAGACGCCGGAAACCCATGAGGCGGTAGAGAAAAATGCCGCAGGAAAAACCATGGCTGCTAAAATGCCATAGGGCATATAAAGTAAAAATGAGCGCACAAAGGGATGATTGATTTTTTGACGGAAAATAGCAAGCGGTAAAACACGGGGAAGATATGTTACCAAAGCCATCACAGCCGTGGAGAGTAAAAGGATTTCAGTTGCCATGGTCACCACCTCTTTCCTCGGAAGCTCCTGAGAGCTCATCTGTATCCTTTAAAGGATAATAATATGCACCATAAGCGGAGGCGATTACACCACATATGATAATTGCCCAACCGGAAGAAAGTCGGTTAAACGGAGGCACCCAGTAGAAAATGCAGCTTAAAGCTACAGCAATCAGAATAATTTGTAAAACGGGTTTATATTTTCGTGCCGGAGGAACAATGATGGCAATAAACATGGCGTATACGGCTATTCCAAGTGCGGAACAAAGAGCCACAGGCATCAGGTTGCTTGCGCCGGCGCCGATGACCGTGCCAGAGACCCAGCCGGAAAACGAACTGATAACCAGGCCGACCATATACCGAAAGGGAAGCAGTCCTTCTTGCTGCATGGCGACAGCAAAAATTTCATCGGTATTTCCAAAAGCGATGATCAAACGCTTGCCCAGACCGACCGAGGGAGATAGGCGTTGTGAAAGCGAAAGAGACATCAAAAGATAACGCAAATTGATAATTAAAAGGGTAAAAGCGAGTTCCCAAAATCCTGCTCCGGCGTGAATTAAATCTATGCCGATAAACTGTCCGGTCCCTGTGAAATTGGTCAGGGAAATCAGACAGGGCGACCAAAAAGGAAACCCTTTGGCAACGGCACTCATACCAAAGGCAAAAGAGACGGAAAGGTACCCCAAGGCAATCGGGATACCGTCTTTTAAGCCTTGCCGGAAGCACAGATGGGAATTTGCGGACATAATAACACCTCTGATATTTGCTGAATGAAATACGGATATCAGTATAACAAAAAACGCAAAAACTGTCAAGAATGAGGGAAAAGCTAAAATGAATAAAAAAATGTTGACAAGCTTGTATCAGCTGTGCTATAATAACTTTCGTTGAGAAAAGTTGCTGGTGTAGCTCAATTGGCAGAGCAGCTGATTTGTAATCAGCAGGTTGCGGGTTCAAGTCCCATCACCAGCTCCAGAAAGTAGAGATATCCGTAGGGTATCTCTTTTTTTATTGGCAGGCGTTGAGCGCCAAGAGGTTTTTTGCGGTTAAGAAAATAGTCCGCTGCCATCATATTTCTCTTGCTGATATCATAGAATATAAGGATTTAATATGAGCGGGTGATGTTGATGCGAGAATTTTTAAGAGAAAATGGCAACAGGGTTTTGTTATTGCTTCTTCTTGGCCTTTTATTTCTGCTTTGGGCACGCCTGGTTGGTCGGGAGGTCAAAAAGAATGATGCAACACGGGATCTTGCGACGCTTCGGGCAAGGATCGAGTGTGCAGAGCACTATGGATGGGAGGCGGATCCCGGCAGCGAGTTAAAAGAAAAAGTCCGCATTCCCGAGTCTTTTAGTGAGGTATATATGAAATATAATGAATTACAGAAAATGTGCGGTTTTGATCTTTCAAATTATCGGGGGGAAACCGTTTGGCGCTATACCTATATTGTGCGAAATTATCCATACGAACTATCAGAGCCTCTTTATATCAATCTTTACATCCACAAAGACAAGCTAATCGGCGGTGATGTTATGACTCGGTCGGTGGGTGGATTTATGTTGCCGCTTTATTGTCATCATACTCCATAGAGAAAAACAAAAATGTACGACGGAAATCTTTTTCTTTCGAAAAAGTATTGACAAATGAGGGGATTATGTATATAATAATTAAGCGTTGAAACATTTAGGGGTATAGTTCAGCTGGTAGAGCAACGGTCTCCAAAACCGTGTGTCGTGGGTTCAAATCCTACTGCCCCTGCCAAAAAAATGCAGTTGATGCGTTTGCATCAGCTGCATTTTTTATTTGGGAAGGATTTGAATCCTAAGAGGGTTTTTGCGGTTAATAGAAAACTTCTTGATTGTTTACTCTATTTAATATATAATAGTTTTAGCGATTGGGTCATAGGAGGATAAATATGCGATTTGAATATAAAACAAAGAACACCTGCGCACAGATGATTGCTTTTGATATCGAAGGAAATGTGATAAAAAATATTGAGTTTTATGGCGGTTGCAACGGCAACTTAAAAGCAATTGCAAAGCTTGTTGACGGAGCTACGGTAGAAATGATTGAAGAAAAACTGCGTGGAAATACCTGCGGAATGCGAACAACTTCATGCGCCGACCAGCTTGCGATTGCGGTACGAAAGGCTTATGATATGGAGATGGAGGCGTAAATGATGGCAAATGAGTGGATTTTAATTGCTATGCTGTTTGCGACCTATTCCCTGGTGATCCTTTGGTATCGTTTGTTTGGGGTCAAAGGGCTCATCAGCTTTTCGGTGCTCGCAACGATTGCGGCAAATATTGAGGTTTTAATTGTGGTAAAAGCATTCGGAATTGAACAGACGTTGGGGAATGTTCTGTTTGCATCGACCTTTTTAATTACGGATATTTTAAGCGAAACGGAGGGGAAAAAAGTTTCTCAGACGGCAGTGAATATCGGTATTTTAGCATCGGCAACCTTCGTACTTTTCTCACAGTCGTGGCTTTTATACACTCCTTCCGATACCGATATGGTATTCCCTGCCATTAAAGCTGTGTTTTCACAGACACCACGGGTAATGTTGGCGAGCTTTTTAGTGTATGCGGTGAGCCAAAAGTTTGATGTCTGGGCATATCATAGGTGGTGGGAATTCAGCTCCAAACGGTTTGGAGATGCAAGGCGATTTTTGTGGCTGCGAAATAACGGATCGACCTTGATTTCCCAGCTGGTCAATACCGTGTTGTTTACCTTGGGTGCATTTGGCGGTGTCTACGATGCGGGAACGCTTTTGTCTATTGGTGTTTCAAGCTATATCATCTATGCCGTGGCGTCGCTTTTAGATACGCCGTTTGTTTATTGGGCACGCAGGATTCATGAAAAGAGAAATAAGGCATAAGGAAAGGACGGTAGATATCTACCGTCCTTGTTCTTTGATTGCCCTGTCCATATTGCGCTTGGCATCACGTTTTGCAATATCCTCACGCTTATCATAATTTTTCTTTCCTCGAGCCAGACCGATTTCCATTTTCACCCGACTGCCCTTAAAATAGAGAGAAAGAGGAATGATGGAAACGCCTTGCTGCTTGATAACACCGATTAAACGATTGATCTCGTTTCGGTGCAAAAGCAGTTTTCGGTCACGCAGAGGATCTTTATTAAAAATATTTCCCTTTTCGTAGGGGCTGATATGCATCCCTTTGACGAATGCTTCGCCCGTGTGCAGGGAAACGTAGCTGTCTTTTAGGTTTACCGCACCTGCACGCAAAGATTTTACTTCCGTACCGAAAAGCTCAATTCCTGCCTCTAAGGTTTCGTCAATAAAATAATCATGGCGTGCTTTTTTATTCACGGTTATATTTTTAATTGATTTCTTTTCCAAACCGCTCACAACCTTTCCAAAGGATATTATATCCAAAGCACACAGATTTGTCAAATGAAAAGGGCTGTGACCGTTTGTCACAGCCCTTGCTGTTTGTGGTTTTTATTCGAGTTCGATCAATCCATACGTGTTTTGCTTTCTTTGATACACAATGTTGGAAGCACCTGTTTCTGCGTTGGTGAATACAAAGAATTGGTGACCCAAAAGCTCCATCTGAAGAATTGCCTCTTCCACGCTCATTGGCTTTACGGCAAAACGTTTGGTACGGGCGATTTTGAATTCGGTTGCTTCTTCGACCGGTTCGGAGAAAGGAATCGAAGCCAGTGCAGCCGCATCAAAAGTATCCTTTTTCAGTTTCTTTTCGATGCGTGTTTTATGCTTTCGCAACTGACGTTCCAATACATCGACGGCAGTGTCGATAGAAACATACATATCCTCGGTTGCCTCTTCCACACGGACCAAAAGTCCGCCCGACTGTACGGTTGCTTCTATTACTTGTTTTTCCCGCTGCACACTCAAGGTGACGCTGGCTTCTGTTTCTTTATGAAAATATCTGTCAAGTCGGGCAAACCTTTCCTCGATTCTTGCTTTGAGTGCAGGGGTCAGCTCGATTTGTTTTCCGCTCATTGTGATTTTCATGATGTACCACTCCTTGTGTATGTATTTTCTTCATGGCAAGGAATTTACTTCCTTATTACATTTATACCCGAAAAAGGGACGGATTAAACACGAAATGGAAATAATATTTTTTTCTTGCGCTACATATATTAAACTGTATGAAGGAGCAGGGAGGCAGAACATGAGAAAATGGGGATTGTGTTTATTGTGTTTCTTACTGCTGATAGGAAATCCGGCAAAGATAGAGGCGCTTTCGGTATCTGCAAAATATGCATGTGTGCTGGACGCAGAAACGGGACGGGTGCTGTATGAAAAAAATGCATATACAAGGCATTCTATGGCGAGCACAACTAAAATTATGACAGCTTTAGTAGCGCTTGAAAAAGGGGATGTGGAAGATG